>DATGEW010000080.1:0-10720 GCA_035309745.1 Saccharimonadales bacterium (SeqCode) | reverse complement strand
CGACCGTCGAGCGCGGGTTCTTCGAGGTCGTCTTCTGCTCGATCGAGATTGCCGGAGACAATCCATCGATCTGATCGACGTCGGGCTTCTGCATCATCTCCAGGAACTGCCGCGCATATGCGGACAGGCTTTCGACATAGCGGCGCTGCCCCTCGGCATAGATCGTATCGAAGGCGAGCGAAGATTTGCCCGACCCCGAAAGGCCGGTCACTACCACCATTTTATTGCGCGGCAAGTTCACATCAATATTCTTGAGATTGTGTTCGCGCGCGCCTTTAACGACAATTTGCTCACTCATAAGCAGTGTACTATTATACCGCAAAAACGCTTCCTAGGCTACACGGCGGCAAGTTCCAGCGCGCGGAGGCGGCCGATGCGGTGCAGCGCGGCATATGCAGCTTGCGTTGCAAACTGGCGGAGCGGCCAGATTGTCGAGCCTTCGCCGGGCGTGGCGTGCAAAATAAGAGGGTCGCCATCTGTAGCACGTTCTCCGGTGTGCACGCCAACGTGCTGCACGGGGCAGGCTTTCCAGTTTACGATCGACCCCTCATCGTCGTAAATCGGCACAAACGCGCGAGTGTTTTCGTCTTGCGGGCCAAACCATAACCAGTCGCCGGGCGACATGTCGTCGGGGCGTGGTACTGTCTCAAAATAATCCGTATCTTTCCATGACTCGTAACAGCGTAAATCCGGCGGTAATACTATCCCCAATACCTGCGCCGTCGCCAAATGCGCCAACGCTTCGCAATTAAGCGCAGACGTCTGAGGTGTACCCTCAACCAGCACGGCGGCGGGAGCGCCTGCGACGTCATAGTTGAATTTGCCCACCCACTCTCTATATATACTCATCGGTAGACTCTTCCGGTCATTTTATGCATTGTCTACAGGGCAGGCGATACAATCACGCCAGCCCTCGCCCGTTTAGGCAAAGAGTTGGACAAAACCAGACCACGTGGTCACGCGCTTATTGAGTAGCATGGCAGTATCCTCATTCGGTCGTATCCTACACGGTTGTACGCTGCCGGTCAAGCGCTCTTATGCACGGCATAGTGCGCCAGGAGTGTACCCCGCTCGTTGAGCGGCGTACAGGACAGCAATCGCAGCGAGACATCGAGCTGCCGCGCGGCGAGCAAAGGTTTTCCTAGTCCGAATAAGTACGGCTCAAGGGTTAAGTATAGTTCGTCGACCAAACCGGCAGCCAAAAAATCACTGGTGAGCGTAGCGCCGCCGGCTAGCAGTACGGTGGTATACCCTCGGCTGGCGATGTGGTCGACCAACTTTTGGGGCGTTTCGGCCGCCATAAATTCCAGTTGCCCTGGCACCTCCTGGCGTTGGTATCGCTCTGGAGAACGGGTCAGTACCACTCGTAAAGTTGCCGGTTTCGGTTTGGGCTGAGTCTGTTCGTAGGTTGGCCGGTCAAGCACTACTACCTCGTGCCGGTCGCGAAGCTGCAAAAAATGCTGCCAGTCTTCAGCCGACGTCCAGGCGTGTATGTTGCTTTCATCGCCGCGCGTAATTTTGCCATTCAGCGATACGACACTGGCAAGCGTGATATGCACCGCCTAACCTTCCTGCTCCGGCATAATGCTCTCGGCGTACAGTTTTAGCTCTTCTATGAGATATTCTTGGTGGCCGGTAAGGCCGCCCTTTTGGGCGATGTCTTGCAGGCGGGCAACATATTTCGCCAATCGGCTGCGCTGCCAGCCACTGAGTAATTTTTTGGTACGGAATTGCTCCCACGCCTCGCGTTCTTCCGGCGTGAGCTGCTTAGGGTAGTTACGTGCCTTGTACAGCGGCAAAAGCTTCTCCAGCCGGTCATCTTGAAAATGCAGGCCGAGATTGTCCAGCTCCGCCGGGTCGGCGGCGCGTACTACCCGCATAGCCTGCTTGTCTTCGGCGCCAAAAAAACCGTCGTATATGCAGCCGTCTACATCTTTTTCGTCGCTAAACAGGCGTGCCTGCTGCTGTTTGTCTAAAATTTCGGCGGCTTTGCATAGTTTCTCGACAAAGTCCGGGTCTTTTTTGAGCGCCGTCTCGTGCCGCTTCATGCGCCCAAGGTCGATGTGCAGACGCTGCCGGCTGGCGTCGTCCAGCACTCCCAGCGGCGCGACGGCCGGGCAATGATTGTATTGCAACAGTTTTACCGGCAGGCGCGGATCGTCGCGGTTCTCTTTCCACTTCCAGGCATCAGCCAGCTGCTCGGCGGTTTTGCCGAGCCAATCGGCCGGGTCGTGGCGCAAGTCGTACACAAAAGCGCCGCCCTGGCGCTTGGGGTGCGGGGACAACATGGCCACCACGGTAGTTTTTTCGAACTCGCTCGCATATTTGCCGCTGGTGTACACGAACGGTTCGCCCTTTTCGACCAGCTCGGCCACTTTCTTTTTGTCGCGCATGGCAAACAGGTAATCGAACAACTTGGTTTGCTTGTTCCGGATGAGCCGCGCGACGTTGATAGTTGCTTCCACGTCGCTGAGCGCGTCGTGGGCGTGCTCGTGCTCCAGTTTATTGAGTGCTGTCAGCAACTCCAGCCGGTTGGTGGGCTTGCCATGGACGTCAAACGGCCATTCGATGCCATCCGGCCGCAGTGCACGGGTCATGCGCACGGTATCTAATAAATCCCAGCGTGAGCGGCCATCCTGCCACTGCCACTCGTACGGATCATAAAAGTTGCGGTAGTGCATGCAGCGCATAAATTCGTCGTCGAAGCGCACGCTATTATAGCCGAGCATCATCGTGCCCGGCGTAGCAATGTCGTTTTCAAACTGGCGCAAAAATTCGGCTTCGGTAATCCCGTCCATGATCGTTTGCTGCGGCGTAATACCGGTAATGAGCACCGCGTCGGGGTCGGGCAAAATATCGTCAGTGAGTTTTATCAGCACATTTACCGGCTCACCGATGGGGTCAAGCTGGAGGCTGGTGCGCTGCCCGGCAAACTGCATAACCCGCGCTTCGCGCGGACTGAACTCGCTCGTCTCCAGGTCGTAAAAGAAAAAACTGGCAGCCATAGCTACCAGTCTAGCATTATTTCGTTATGAACATGAATCAGTTCAGAAGGCCAAGCCAAGCCAGAGGACGCAAAATCCGCGGGCGGCCATTTACGTGTCGGTTCTCGTGTAAACCAGTGAATACCGACGTGAGGCCTTGGCAATTCTCCTCATCCAGGGGTCGGCGAGAGTATTTAAAAGTTGAATTAGGGATTACTTCCCCACGGCCTGTGAGTGCCTGCAAAAAAGTCTCCACTCGTGCGCTGTCTCGCAATGGGTCAATAGTTACCCGAACTACATTTTCAGCGTGCTTGCCGCCTACCGCATCTACTTCTACACATCCTTCAGGTGCGCGGTGCTTGTACTCAATTTGCCACGATCCCGGATCTTCTCCCGCAGGCAAACCACACACAGTAATGGCGTGCTTGGCAAACCGGAGTTCTGCCCACAGACCGTCTGGATCACAGGTGGTTCGCCATGCATCCATAGGCAAACCCTCGGCGGTGTCGTCATATACTTTACAGACGATTGCTCCCAAATCCGCAATGGCACGCGGGTCAGCCAGACTCTCAAAATGGGGAGTTTGTTCAATACTCATACTATATATAGTAACATCTTATAGCATTTACGTCAATGTGATCTATATCTCAGTATGTCAGCTCGCCGGCGGCACCGATGCGGATGGAATCGCCCGGGGTGATTCCCTGACGGACGAGTTCGTGCAGAATGCCCTCACGCTTCATGATATCGCGCAGGCGTTCTACACCGGCAGGGCTGTTGAAATCGGTGCGCCGGGCGAAACGCTCAATTTTGGGGCCGCGCACCACGTAGGCGTCTTCTTCTTTTATCACTTCCCACACGGATACATCGTCGTCTAGGGTAAACACCGGCACACTGGGTTGCGTAGCGGCTTCGGCCACCCACTCTTTGGCGCGCTCCGTCTCCACCAACTGGGCAACCGCGCGCAGCAGCTCGGGCAGACCTTGCTTGGTAAGGGCCGAGATGGCCGTAAGCGGCGTGCCCGCCGGCACATTTTTCTTCAATTTACTCAGTTGGTCCTTTACGATATCGCTGTCCAGTCCTTCGATTTTTGTGAGCACCACCACCTGCGGGCGGGCCGTAAGATCTACCTTATATGCCTTGAGTTCGTCTTGAATCGTGCGGTACGCCGTTGCCACGTCATCTTGGTAGGCATCGATGAGGTGCACGAGTACCGCGGTACGCTCGACGTGCCGCAGAAATTCGTCGCCCAACCCCTTGCCGGCGGCGGCGCCTTCGATCAATCCGGGGATGTCGGCAAACAACAAGCTCGTTTTTTTGTCGAGATCCACCACGCCGAGATTAGGAGTAAGCGTGGTAAACGGATAGTCGGCAATTTCGGGGCGCGCATTGCTGATTACGCTCAGCAGGGTAGACTTGCCGGCGTTGGGCAGGCCCACAAGGCCGACATCAGCAATTATCTTCAGCTCCAGCTGCACGGTTAATTCGTCGCCAGGTTCGCCCTTTTCGGCGACGCGCGGCGCCTGGCGCGTGCTGCTGATGAAATGCGCGTTGCCAAAACCGCCCTTCCCGCCCTTGGCGATCACGGCCTGGGCGCCGTCTTCTGCTACATCGGCCAAAATAACACCATGCTCGTCGGTTGCCACCGTGCCCACCGGCACATGTACCAGCAGGTCTTTGGCGCTGCGGCCGTGTTTGCGCGTTTTGCCGCCGGGCTGGCCGCTTTCGGCCACCAGTTCTTTTTGGTAACGGAAGTTAGCCAACGTGTTTTGGTTGCGGCTCGCCACCAGGATAACACTGCCGCCATCCCCGCCATCGCCACCGTCCGGTCCGCCTTTGTCGATAAATTTTTCGTGCCGGAAACTGACGATACCATTGCCGCCATCGCCCGCTTTCACCCGCACTGTTGCCTTATCTACAAAACTCATTATCTACAGTATACCCTAGTGGTAGATATAGTGAGGATAGGTGGAGGTAGAAATCCAATCACTATAGCCAACGCGGGCAAAGCCGGCGATCCCGTTCATGTCGCGGATTTTAATTTGCGTGCCGTCGGCCGATACGTCGTCCACGATTGCTACGTGGCCTTCGCCGCCCGCCGCGTACGGTGTCTGGGCAATCGCCCCAACGATCGGCGTAGAACTCACCGTCCACCCGCTAAGCGCGGCGTAGTACGCCCACGTGCTCGCATTACCCCAGTTAGACGGCACCGGGATCTGGGTGGCAACATACCAGGTACAAAAACCGTAATCATAGCCGTTGCCGCCGTACAGCGCCGTAAAAGCGCTGGCCAGGAAGCTGCTCGCGGCAGCAACGGGCTGCTGACCATTGGGAATCAAAATTTGCTCGCCCGCCTGCAGGCCGTTAATTTCGGCATCATTAAAAGCGACTAATTGATCTTTGTTGGCCTTGTATTTTTGCGCAAGGGTGTCGGCGGTATCGCCCGCCTTTACGGTGTATACGATACCGTTGATCGGCGGAATAACGAGTTTGGTCCCGGCGTTGACCGTGCTGCTGGACAAATTATTCGACCATCGGACGCTATCGGACGTTATGTTGAATTTTGCCGCGATGGTGGCCACGGTGTCGCCAGCTTGAACGACGTAATTTTTAATGTCTTTGTTGCTGGCGAACTTGGTTGCGACCGCTTGCGGTTTGGCGATCACGGTGGTATCGGCGGGAGCGACCGCAAGCTGAGCCGCTACGCTTTGTGCCTGGTTCGCGACTGCGGTTGTCTCGGGGAGTTTGGCAACGATGGCGGCATTGGCGGCAATATCGGCCGACGAAAGTTGGTCGAGCGGCGAGCCGACTACATCGTTACTTGCCGGAGCGGTAGCTGCGCGGTGATTTAAAATCTGATTCGGCTTGGTGTCGTGCAACACAAAAAGGCCGATGGCCGCCAGCAGCAACACATTGACCGTTACCAACGAATAACGTACGAAACGACGGTTGCCGGCAATACGCGCCAGCCGCTTTTTCAGCCATCGCCCGCGATATTCGTGCGGGACGACGTGCAACTTTGCAACAACACCCTGAGAATTGGTACTAATAACGATTCTCCTACGATAACACCGGACGTGCGTTAATACACACCCTCCGGCGTTCCTAAAGTATAGCATTTTTAGCCTCTGACAACCAGTTACGGGCTACTGGCTACAGAGTTTGTGACAATATTGCGCCGTAGCGGCCTGATGCTCTTCGAGCGTTTGGGAAAAATGAGTAACGCCGTCGTCGCCGGTCACAAAATACAGCCAGTCCGTGGCTGCCGGATGGGCGACCGCCTCGAGCGCGCTGGCGTTCACGTTACTGATAGGCGTGGGCGGCAGCCCGGTGTGGATGAGCGTGTTGTACGGCGAATCGTACGTCAGCGATTTGCCCTTGCCCGCCACCTGCGAGCCATAATACGCAGTCACGTCCGAGCCGAGCGTCATTCCCAGATGCAAACGCTTGATAAATACTTGCGCCGCTTGCTCGCGGTCGCTCTGTGTGTTTACCTCTTGCTCGACAATCGAAGCCAAGATAATTGCCTGGTATGTGCTGAGCCCCTGCTGAGCAAACGCAGTACGCAGATCGGGAGTGAGCTTGCTATCCATTTCGTTGAGCGCCTCGGAGATGATTTCTTTGGGCGTGGTTGCGGAAGTTTTTTGGTACGAATCAGGGTAAATATACCCTTCGAGACTAGCCCCTTGCGGTTTATCGACAAGCGCAGGGGCGTTCGCGTAGTTGGCCGGTTCGAGCGCGGCGTTTATATCGGCTGCCGTAAACCCATAGTTTTGCAGTGCGGCGCGGATTTGGTCCAGCCGCTGCGCGGGCAAAATGGTTACCAGGTCGGTCGCCACTTTCCCATGCGTGAGCTGCGACACAATCTGCGGTATGGTTTCGCTGGGGTTAAACGAATACGTGCCCGCTTCGAGCTCGTCGCGCACGTTTTTGCTGCTCACATACAGCTTAAACGCCCACGCGCTGCGGATCAGGTGCGCCCCGGCCAACTGCTTGGCTATTTGGTCTACCGTGCTGCCCGGATTCACGGTGACGAACTGCGCGGAGGTATTATTTTTGCTTACGGGCCGTAAGCTCTGGAAGTAGGCGTGCCGCACGAGCACCGTAGCCGCTACCAGCAGCACAACTATCGTGGCGAGGGTTATAATGAGCCGTTTTGGCCAACGCCGCTTGGGCGGACGAGTAGTGTATCTCATGCGGCCTCCGGATGGTCACGTAAAAAATCTTCCAAAATGTAGGTTGCACTCAGGGCGTCGATATCGCCTTTGGCGTATGGTTTGCCGCGGCGTTTGAGCTCGGCTTCGGCCTTTTGCGAGGTGAGCGCCTCATCTTGCCACGCGCAGGGAATATGCAGCGCCGGCTCCAGCGCTGTCATAAACGCCTCGACATATGCCGTCTGGGGCGTATGCTGCCCGCTCAGGCCCCGCGGCAGCCCCACGACCAACTGCACTGCTTGCTCCTGGGCAACAAGCCGCTGCACATCCTGTATGACGTCCGCTGTATGTTCTAGGGTAGTAAGCGGTTCAGGCAACCGCGCCAGCAGACTGCAGCGCGCCACCCCAATGCGCCGCTCACCCACATCGAGCGCCAACATAGTACCAGTCGTATTACGGGTTGTTTGCATTCGCTTTGACCGTTGTCTTGGGTTTTTCAACGACCACGGTAATTTTGCTGGTCTTCTTGGGAATAGAATTGACCCAGAATGGGCTGTAGGTAACATTTACTTCGGTGACACCCGGATTTTGCTTGATAAGCGACTCGGCGTCGGCAGCCTTTTTACCGGCGACCTGTTGCTTAATTTGGTTTACGTCCAGATGTGAGCCGGCGACCACCGTGGTTTGGAGCGTGACGGTCGCACCGTCGCCATTCTGGCTTTGCGCGGCAAAGGTGGCGTTATCGAGGCCATAGTCTAGAATGCTCTGTTTGGCAGGGTCGATCTTTTTATTGACGTCGGTGGCAACCACCTTCTGCAGGTCGGACGCTTTTACGCCGAGCATCGTGTACTGGATGGTTTGCGTAACGGTCACGTTGTCGGCCGCGTCGCCGACGTTTGCACTGGTTTTGGTTTGTGGTGCGCCGGCATTAAAGGTTGCGGCGAGCGGCATGAGCCCCTTCGCGCTCAGACCATTTTGCAACTCCTGTTTGACAGCGGCAGTGTCCTGCGCACCGATTTTATTCGTGGCGTTGTCGATATCACCCTGAGTAATGACCTTGGTTATATTGTCGGTACCGCCGGACATGGCCGCACTCGAGCTCGCCGACACATCTGACCTACCGGCAACGGTAAACGTGCTGGGGCCGAGGTTGTAGTTGGAGCCGCCTGTCTGGGCGACCACACTGGTGCTTGACACCCCTTGAAACGTACATTTTCCGTGCGAAACGGTGGGCGTAAAACTGGTATCTACCTGGGTGATAAAAGTAAGGCTGCTCGCACTAACCGCCGAGCCTGCAGGCACATCTGCCGGTACCGTACCGCTACAGGCGCCCGCGCTCATCGTAATGCTGCCGGTAGCCTTTTGGCCGTTATTCTTTTGTCCGGTGGCGTCGACCTGTTGGCTGAGCGTTTTCTGAGTGGTCTGTGCGGTGGCCGGTACGGTGCCGGCAGCCGGATCAAGGGCTGTGTCGCTGGCGGTTTTAAGGTTAAGCGTCAGGTTGCTGTCTACCGTCTGGCTGTCGGTCTTGATGTCTATGTGGGCTTCTGGCAATACCGCCAGGCAGGCATACAATCCGACAATGAACGCAATTACCACCGGTACGGCCAACAACGCGAACAGGCGGAACCGGTTAAAGTTAGGCACTTTTAACTTCTTGTTTTTACCCTTCGCCGGTTTGGCGGCAGCTTCGGCGGCAGCGCCTTCGCCGGCTGCGGCCTCTTCTTCGTCGTCAAGCTCAATTGTATCGTCCAGCTCGTCTTGGGCGGGCGCTGCGGCTGCACGCGAGGTAGCCAGTTCACCGACGGTCCTGGTTTTATCAACCGCCACGTCATCGGCGTCGCCGGGTTCGGGCTCATCAGCTTGGTCGTCGATCGATTCCGGTTGGTCGTCGTCTACTGCGCCGGGGCCATCGGGGATCTCGGGCTTAGTTTGCAACGTTTTAGCAACGTGCACGCCCACGCTGCCGGCGAGTGGCAGTAAGCCCGCCTCAGCCGTAATAAGCACGATATTTTTCTTGGCTTCGTCGGCGGTGCGCTTCAGAAGTTTCATATTTACGATGCTTTGCAGCACGGTGGCGCGCTTGGGCAACACCAAGGCGACAATTTTTTGTCCGGAGCCGCGCACTTTATCGATGATGCCGGTAATTTCGTCATCTACATCGATATAGATGACTTCTTTGCCGGTGCCGGAACTTGCCTTCGTACTCATACGCGTAATATCCTATCAATTTTGTCGCGGACGCTGCCGCCTTTATCGGGTGTTACCGAAAATTGGAGCGTGTCCAGCCCTACCCGCAGCAACCCCATCGCTGTAATAAACGTGTGGTCGGTAATATGGCCGGTGCTGTCGGTGATGCCTATAACCTGTTCGGGCTCAATGTGATGCACCGTGGGCTTTTTGGTAAAGGGCAGTTCGGTGTACCAATTGCTGCTCTCCAGTTTGTCCATTAAAAGGTCGAGGCTTGAGCCGCCGCCGCAGAGTAGCAGCTTGTGGGGCAAATGGTCAAGCTTGGGGAATTCGGCCAGGGCGAGTTCGACGCCGCTCATCCATACGTCCAGTGTCTTTTTGAGTGCGCCCTCCACGGCCGTCACTTTGTTGCCTGGCACTTTGCCTTGGCTGAGGCCAACTTTCATTTGTTCGGCCTGGGAAAATTCGACGTTCAGCTCGCGCTCCACCGCACGGGTGTAGGCCCGGCCGCCAATGCCGAACATTTTAGTGCCTTGTACGCCGCCATCGGTAATTACGGCGATGTCGGTGGTGCCGCCGCCCACATCCATTAAAATGGCGTTCATACTGGCACTGGTGTCGTCGCCGATAACCGAGCGGGCCACGGCAAACGGCTCGGCCGCCACGGCCAGCAGGTCGAGATCGAGCTGCTGCGCGGTGCGCTCCAGCGCGCCGATATGGATCATCGGCGCAAAGGCGGTGTACAACTGCACCACTACGTCGCGTCCCTGGAAACCAATGGGGCTGGTTACTTTGTAGCCGTCTATCTCGATGCCCACGAGCGCGCTGTTTACCAGCCGCACTTCTACTTCTTTACCGCCAAGCTCCCAGGCGAGCTGCTGCTTGGCCTTAGTTTCGGCGCGGGCCTGCACCAGTTTAATAATGCGTTCCACTTCAGTAAGATCGAGCGGCTTATCCGGCGTTTTGCGGGTCACGCGCACGGTGGTAGTCGTGCCTTTCACCAATTCGCCGGCAATGCCGATGACCGCCGTACGGGCGCTCACGCCGGACTGCTGTTCGGCAATAGCCAGGGCTTTGTCGCAATTTTCGACCACGCTGGCGATATCGGCGATAGCGCCCGCCTGCATGTCGCTCAGGTCTTGGTGAGCCCGCCCCACCCCGATAATTTCGATGCCGTCCGGCAGTACGCGGCCGATGAGCGCCTTCACGTACTCAGTGCCGATATCCAGCCCAACCAAATACTGCTCGCCCTCGTCCTTCTTGGCGTTTTGGGCAACTTTGTCGTTGACCTCGGCCGCCTTGCTCGCAACCTTGCTGGCCATACCCCGCAGAGAGTTCTTAAACCTATCAAGCATAATCGCCATTTATTATAGCACGGGTAGCTGGGCCGACTAA
>DATGEW010000079.1:0-3643 GCA_035309745.1 Saccharimonadales bacterium (SeqCode) | reverse complement strand
GCGCTGCCATTACGGCTGGCGGCCACTACTTTTTCGTAAAGTTCCTCGGTTGACGCTGGCCTTCGGGCGCCAGATGCTTCTGCTGCAACTGCTTCTGCGATGACCGGAAAGATGGGAGTCTGCGGAAATTCGGCGGGATTGGGGGTAGTCATAGTAGGCTCCTCTCAATGATAAGTATAGCAATCCTATGTATTGTGTGATGCGAAATGTATCACACGCTAACCACGTACCCTTGCAACCCAAGAAATAAGGAGTATCATAAGAGACTGTCGTATAAATAAACATATAAAATTTCATATTGTTTTATGAGGCTAGCTGTGTATGTCGATGGAAAGGAGTACTGGGTTGGAAATTGTTAGGGATGTCCATGTCATTGGGCATTTGCAGCGCGTTGGACAAGGAAATATTGGCCGCGGTCGCCAGCTTGAGCTGGTCGATAAACAGCACAATGCTGAAGTTGCGGCAGCGCGGGCGATTCGTCCTTGCACTAATCGTCGCGTAGCATACTGTATAGATGAGCGGGCGATAATTCGGTTGGGCGATATCACCAACCCGAATGTGCTGCGCGACATTGTCGTCCCACAATTGCCGGGCGGCACAGTGCTGGCGGCCACTAAGGCGGCTGTTGCTGCAAATATAGGTTTAGTGCGCGATGCAGCGGATTTTAAAGAGGCCTATTTGCGTGTTCGCGGCGTGCTCACTAACGCTGGCTACTTCGATGCCGGACACGATGATTGTGGTGCGTCGAAACAGGCTGGAACGAGCGTTGAACAGCCGGTTGCAGCAGGTATCGTTGCCGAGAATTTGCACAGTCTTGGTGTGTGGCGGCCTGAGGACGAGCGACGGCTTGCACAGCAGATGAAGCAAAAAGCAGGCTTGGCAGACCGGGGGTATTTCGCCAGTTGGTCCCCTGAAGTACACCGGGAACTGCTGATGAAAAGTAGTCCCGAGCATTTTTCTTTTCTCGCCGTCGATGACAATGATCATGTAACCCATGGCCACCTTGCATCCGGAGCTCTTATCCTTGGCGAAGAGGACGACGGGTTCGCCAAGAATGCATTTACCGAAGATACAGGTTTGCAGCTCTTTGCTCATTCCGACTGGTTTGCGCGAGAACTGTCGGGCGTTTTGGGCGTTGGTGAAGAAGTTCCCGCCCTTGAACTTGCCTTCCGTGCCGACCTACTAGATGTTGGAAATCGCCTTTTCGCGCCGGAAAACTCGAGTCTTACGGTCGAAAACCCGAATTACTACCCTGGAATGGCGCTACTTGCTGTCGCGTAGCCCTCTTTACAAACCGCGTACGCTGGATTACCCTAAGGGTAATCAATAATCTACGGAGGGATCCTATGTTTTCAAGAAATAAAATCGCCATGGTGATGGCGGAGTTTTTGGGCACCGGGCTTTTGACCGCCGTAGTACTCACGGTGGGCCGCTCGTCGGTAGGCCTGCCCTACTTTGTGGCGCTGGCTGCCGGGCTGGTGCTGATTGGCGGGATGCTGATGTTTGGCCCCGTTTCCGGCGCACACTTCAACCCGGCCATTACGCTGGGCCTGTGGAGCGCGCGCAAAGTCAAAACCTTGCCGGCGCTGGTGTACATTGCAGCGCAGCTGCTCGGTGGTATGGCGGCGTACTTGCTGTACTCGTACATGGCCAACACTACTTGGCACAACACCGGCCATTTTGAAAGCCGGGTGATGGTAGCTGAAGCGGTCGGTACGCTGGTATTCTCGCTGGGCTGGGCCGCGGCCGTGTACCAAAAATGGGAGACCGGGCGGGCTGCAGCCACCGTTGGCGTCGCTTTTGTGCTGGGCATTTTGGTCGCTTCGTCGGCCTCTGCCGCCCTTTTGAATCCGGCGGTAGCCTTGGGTATGCGCGTGTGGGTCTGGGGCACCTACGTGCTTGGCCCCGTGCTGGGCGCGATTATCGGCATCAACCTGTATGGCCTGCTGTTTGCACCGGAGAACGGCCTGCTGACACGCGGTGCTAGTGCCGACAAACCAAAAAAGAAGAAGTAGCTTTTTACCACCTCACGAAAATCGCCTGGCAACGCCGGGCGGTTTTTTATGTTTGTCGGGTTTTCGGCGGCTCAGTATCCTCGCCGACAAGGTCGGCCTCGAATTGTTTGATGCCGGTGAGGGTCGGCTCGTACGCTGTGGTATCGGGGAAGTCGAGGGCGTGCACGCGCGTCCACATTGCCTGGAGTAGCGTTTTTACGCGGGCTAGTTCCTCATCTTTGAAGTTCAAGTCGAGCGTGTGTAGCTTGTTTTCGGCGTCGGGTTCAACGAATTCCAGGCGGCCGCTGGTGACGGTATATCCCTTGAAACTGTGCGAACCTTCGATGAGCAATTTGTAGCAATAGAGTTGCAGCTGGTATTTGTGGAGTTTGGGCAGCGCCTCCCAGCGGTTGTAGCCGCGGCCGGTTTTGTAATCGACGACGGTAATGGTGCGTGCGGCGGCGTCAATTTCCATGCGGTCGACCTTGCCGCTGAGGTGTGCGTCGTCTACAAATACCCCCTCGTGCTTAAAGTTGTGCTCGGCCCGGTCGGTGGGCGTGAAGATGTGGCCGCGGGTGGCCAAAAAGGCGGCCAGCGTTTTTTCGCCGCGTTCTTGTTCGAGAATGCGCTGCTCGGCAGTGAGCGTGGCCCGCGCCAGTCGCGCCGAAAAATAGCGGATGGCGTCGGCAATTGGCGGCACGCTACCCCGCTCGCTCACGCGGTGCTGTACCCACTCCAGCGTGGCGTGAATAGCGTCGCCAAACTGGCTGTTGGGGGTGGGCGTTTGGGGAAAACGCAGGATGTTGCGGAAAAAGAATTGCTCTGGTCCGCCGTATTCCAGGTCGATAAAACAGGTGAGATGTGTGGGGCTGAGCTGGTACGTGGCCAGCCGTCCGGCCAGCAGCGCACGCACACTGTCCTGGCCGCGCGCAGCTTCATGACGCCCGCGCCAGTTGAGCTCCAGCGAGCGGAGGCTGGGCGCTTCGTGTCCGTCGGCGATCACTACTTGGGCGTGCTCGGGCAGCGTCTTGCAGTGGATGCTGCCATCTTCCTGCTCCTGCTCGTTGAGATATTTGAGCCGCCGCGTGGCCTTGCCGCTGTACGTGCGGCTGAAGCTGGTAAGATGCAGCCCGATCTTCGCCCGCGTAAGAGCCACGAACAAAATGCGCAGGCGTTCGTCGTCGGTGGCGCCTGCATGGCGGATAGGGGCAAGATTGGGCGGCAGCGTGAGTTTGTTGCTGTTGCCGCGGGCGGTGCTTCCCCACACATCGTCGTGCAGGCTGGGCAAAAAGACGTGGGCAAATTCCAGCCCCTTGGCCTTAAACACGGTCATGAGCTGCACGGCGTCGGCTTGCTGGTTGTACGGGCTGGTGCTTTGCATACGCTCTTCGGCGGCTTCGTACATATCTACAAACGCAATGAGGTCAGCCAAGCTGAGGGTACGGCCTTCGGCCTGCTGGTAATCCCGCAGCCGGGCGCGGAGCACGGTGAGGTGCGAAATTGTGTCGTAAAACAGCGATGGATCGGTTTTTTGCACGTTGGGGCTGGTGTAGTACGCTCGCAGCGGCGAGCGTACGCGCGGGTGGTCAGGTTCACCCGTCGCCAGGTCGTCGGTGCCAATGAGATAGTCCAGCATCTGTTCGCACGTT
>DATGEW010000078.1:0-13837 GCA_035309745.1 Saccharimonadales bacterium (SeqCode) | reverse complement strand
CCTACACCACTACTTGTAAGGGTAGAGGATACGAGAAGTTTAACGCAACAGATTAGAACTACGCAAGTTTTGCCCTCGCCCTTGGGGGCAAAATGGGTATTCAGCTCACAGGGGCGAGTCAGGCTTTACTTATGAGGTTTTTATACATCAATCGCCTATGGCAGTTCGCAAACCATTCAGTAAATCGTTGGCCGTCAGTGAGCATCCGGGTGTTGTAGCGGTAGGTGTGCTCCTTAACATAACGGTCGAGATGAGCAGGCGATAGGTGGGTGTACGTGCCTTTGTATGAGCGCTTAAATAGGTTCCAAAAACCATCAATGGTCGTCGTAGATATTGCGCCACGCGCATACTCTTTTTCGCTGTGGTTTACAGACTCATGGATAAAGGTTCGTTTGACGCGGCTGTAGATTTTGCTTTCGTCGGTATGCAGCGTTGCGCCTTCTTCCAGGTTTTGTTTGAGGAATGGCAGCGTATTGGTTGCGTCAGCTTGTTTGGTAGCAAAAGCCCTGATTTGGCCGATATGCTTTTTCTTTTCGACAACTCCGACAATGGCCGTTTTGTTGGTGAAGCGGCCTTTTTCTTCACGCATCTTGCCGCCGATGTAGGTTTCGTCGGCTTCGACAGGACTATCCAGCTTTTTGTCGAATGAGCCATATTCCATAGCGGCTCGGATGCGGTGATCCATAAACCAGGCAGTCTTTTGGGTGACGCCAAGCGCGCGGGCAATCTCGTATGAGCTGACGCCATTCTTGGCGTTAATAATCATCCAGACAGCAGGGAGCCACTTATCTAAACCGAGCGGGCTATCTTCAAAAATGGTGCCGATCTTAACCGAGAATTGGCGTTTCGCATGGCGCGACTTACATTGCCAGCGCTTTTGGGTTTCTAAGTAGCTCACATCTACGCGGCCGCAGGTTGGGCAGATAACACCATTGGGCCAGCGGAGGGCGGCAACGTGCGCAATACAGACATCAGGGTTGGAGAAATAGCGGACGGCTTCGAGTAGGGTTGAGGGCTGTTTCATATCTGTTACCAGTATATAAAACTAGAGTTGATTAGTCAAGTATATTAGTACCAGCCGCCAGTCAGGCTGGCCAGCATGTACGCCGCGCCTGGGAAATGCCTATTTTGAACCCGGCACTGTAATAAGCGAAGAACAAAAAGAAGGCGTCGGTAATTTTGCAACCGCTCAGGATGTGGAGACCGAGCAGTTGCTGATTGATACGATTCGTGCACAACGTCCGTACGACGGCATTGATTCGGAAGAGCTAGAGCAGGCCATACGGGGCAACACTCCCCGCATATGGGTAAACGACCCTATCGACGGTACAAAAAACTTTGCAAGCGGCTCGCCTTTGTTCGGGGTGGTAGTTGCAGCCAAACTCGATGGGACTCCGGATGTAGGCGTCATCGCCTTACCGGCAGACGATACGATAATTGGAGCTCGCTCCCTTGAGTCCGGAGTCGCCATTTACGATCTGTCTGGCAGGCGATTAGGACACATCTCGCGCAAAGATTTCCAGGGTCGACTCCCCAGACAGCTTGCGCTGGGAGAACTAACCGTCGCCTACGATTTAGGCTACAGCCATCGCAGTGCACAGCTCGCTCGGCTTACCCCGCTCATTGAACGGGTTGGCGCCCCCGCATCGTACCATTCGTCGTCGTGGACCAATGCGCAAAATCGTCCTCGGCGGGGTACACGCGTTTGTTACCCAGCAGCCAACTCGGTACGATATCGTCGGCCCAGGTGCCATTATCCCCAATCTGGGTGGCGTGGTCACCGACACCCGCGGCAACCCTATCGACTGGAACAGCCCAACCGAGGGTTATGTTGCCGCTGTTAACCCCCAAGTGCACGACCTCGTTTTGGAGGCTCTTAATCGAAGCTAGGACTACGGGTTAGCGAGGCACGCCTGTACGTGATATGATTTTCGTTATGTGTAGCGCGAGTGAGGTCCAGTGAGTGAACTGTCCGATTTATCTGGTGTAGGGACGAGCGAACTTCTTAGCGAGCTGCTGCGCCGCCCGGAGGCCGATTTTTTGAACGCAGCGGGACTTTTGGCGCCAGAAGCGTACAGGCTCGCTAATCTGTTGGGCATACGTGTCTGCGTAGATGGCGTACCTGTTAGAAAAAACCAAGACGGGGAAGTAGAGCTTATGGCCATTCGCCGTGGCACCGGCCCGTATGCCGGCAAACTGTGTTTGGTGGGTGGCGGTGTCGAGCGGGTGCTGCGAGATGGCCAATGGGTACCCGAAAGTCTTGCAGAGGCGCTTACCCGTCATTTCCGGGTCGACCTCGGCTTTGATATTACACCGTTGGTCTCCTGGGACCAACCGCAATACGTCGCACAGGATATGCGCCCGGTCAAAGATACGGTGCGCGAGGGTTTTACGCCGAATCCTAACTCGCGGCACCTCATTGCAATCCGCTACCTGGTGCAGATTACCGGCGGAGACGACCCGCCAACCTTCGGCGCTACTCAATGGGGTGGCCAAGAGGCCGCGGGTGTGGTGTGGTTTACCCGCCAAGCGATGCCGCCAGCCTCCGAATTTGGCTACCACCACGACCAAACATACCTGGCCATGTTCCCCATAGCTGAAAGCCTGGCGCTGGCGTAAGGTATACTATTATGTATGAGCGAAGTAGCATCTTTACCCGCACCCCACATCCGCGGCAACGCGCTGCGCTACGCCGAAGCGGCGAGGCGGGAAGACCTCGTGGCTCTGCTGCGGGGCAAATACAACCCCGACCGCGAACCAACGCTAGCGGCGCTTGATCAGATCCTCACCGCCGCCGACCACGCCGTTACGAGCGGGCGACCGTGGCGGCTCTTTAGCCAAAATATCCTCTCTGGAGACCCTGAAAGTTCGGAGAATATTGCCAGGCTGGAGGCCGCCGAGCAGTTCGCCAAGGATATATTCCTCCTTCTTGGCGCAGACCTGTCTGCCATACCCGACCCCGTTGCAACCACCGAGGGCGAGGTAACTACATTGGAGCAAGCTGTCGAGGTCCCGCCGGGCACCGTTCTGTACACGCAAACAGAATCTCCCGTTGGCGACGAACTCCAGATCAGCCACAATGCGCTGTTTACGCCCAACACTGTACCCGGACCGGAATCAACTACTTCGTAAACTGCTTAAAGTATTCGATGGTTTGCTTTAGGCCGTCGTGCAGCTGCACGTGAGGCTCCCAGCCGAGCAGTTTTTTGGCGCGGTGGATGTCTGGTTTGCGCTGGGTGGGGTCGTCCGGCGGCAATGGCTTATGCACCACTTTTGAGCGGCTGCCGGTGAGCGCCAGCACCTGCTCGGCCAGCTCCAACATGGTAAATTCGTGCGGGTTGCCGATGTTTATTGGCCCCTCGACGTCGCTGTTGAGCATCTTGAGCCATGCGGCAATCTGGTCGTCGATGTAGCAAAAACTGCGCGTCTGCTGGCCTTTGCCGTACACCGTAATCGGCTCACCGCGTAAGCATTGCATGATAAAATTCGATACCACTCGCCCGTCTTCGGGGTCCATATGCGGGCCATATGTGTTAAAAATACGGATGATGCCGGTGTTTGCGCCCTTTTGCTGGCGATATACCCAAATGAGCGCTTCGGCGAACCGCTTGGATTCGTCGTACATCGAGCGCGCGCCGTACGAATTCACGTTCCCCCAGTAGGTTTCGGCCTGCGGATGCACCAGCGGATCGCCGTAGACTTCACTGGTTGAAGCGTGTACGAAACGGGCATGGTCGCGCAGGGCGATATCCAGCAGTGCCTGTGTACCGACTGCCCCCACGCGCAGCGTTTCCACGGCTAGTGCCGTGTATTTTGGCGGGCTGGCCGGGCTGGCAAGGTTGGCAACCGCATCGTACCTGTGGCTGGATATGCTACGCGGTAAACGCCGGGTTATATCTGCCTTAACGAAGGTAAAGTTGGGGTCGCCCATGCAGGCAGCAATGTTCTGCCGGCGTCCCGTGCATACATTGTCGACGCATACCACCCGGTCGCCGCGATCTAACAGCGCTGCACACAAATGAGAACCGATGAATCCGGCGCCGCCCGCCACCAGCACCGTACGGGTCATGCGCGGCGGCCTCGTCCAATACCAATGTACGTGAGGCCGGCGGCCTCCATATCCTGCGGATTGAAGATATTCCGGCCATCGAAGACCAGCTTGCGTTTGAGGCTTTTGGCCAATTCACGGAGGTCGGCAGCGATAAATTCTTTCCATTCGGTGACGACCACGAGTATGTCGGCGCCTTGGAGCGCAGCGCTGGTGCTTTCGGCAAACTGTACCGTATCGCCCAAAACCTGCCTGGCGTTGCCCATGGCTTCGGGGTCGTACACGCACACCTGCGCGCCGCGGCCTACCAATTCGCGAATAATTTCCAGCGAGGGCGCTTCGCGGATATCGTCGGTGTCGGCCTTAAAAGCCAGTCCCCACAGCGCGACGCGCACGCCGCTTAGATCGTCGCCCAGCGCAGCGGTAATTTTGCCCACCAACACCTGCTTTTGGCGCACATTCACGTCCATAACCGCGGTGAGCAACTTGAAGTCGTAATCGTGCGCCGCGGCTACCCGCTGCAGGGCCATGACATCTTTCGGGAAACAGCTGCCGCCGTAGCCAATGCCGGCGTACAAAAAATGGTGGCCGATGCGCTTATCGAGGCCGATGCCCTCGCTCACCTTTTCAACGTCCGCACCCACAATGTCACACAGGTTGGCTACTTCGTTCATGAAGCTGATTTTCATTGCCAGGAAGGAGTTCGCGGCATATTTGGTCATCTCGGCCGAGGCTTCGTCCATGAGCAGCAGCGGCACATCGTTGGCGGTAAACGGCTGGTACAGTTCCTGCATCACTGCGCGGGCACGATCCGAAGATGTTCCCACCACAATGCGGTCCGGCTGCATAAAATCGCTCACCGCCAGGCCTTCGCGCAAAAATTCCGGGTTGGAAACCACGTCGAAGGGTACGTCGGTGTGCTTGGCCAACTCGGCGCGCACCTTTTCGGCGGTGCCGACCGGTACGGTGCTTTTATTGACGAACACCGTGTACGAGCGGATCACCTTCGCTACTTGCTGCGACGCGGTCAGCACAAAGCTGAGATCGGCTTCACCGTCGCCGCGCGGCGGGGTGGGCAGGGCGAAAAAAATAACTTCCGGGGCGTGCGCTTCGTGCAGCGCCGTGGTAAAGGCCAGGCGGCCGGCAGCGTGGTTTTTGTGCACCAAATCGCTCAGGCCCGGCTCGTAAATAGGAATATCGCCTTCTTTTAGGCGCACCACTTTCCGCTCGTCGATATCGACGCATATTACATCGTGACCAACCTCTGCAAGACAGGTGCCGGTCACGAGCCCGACATATCCTGTACCAATAACTGCTATTTTCATACTCTCCACTCTAGTATAGCTGAGGCTGTAGTTCAACTCTTTAGCCGAAAGGCAACAGGGGTCTTTACCCGTTATCTATTTCCGTCTATACTCTTTGAGGAAATAGCATGTAAGTGTGAGGGACATATGCGAGCACTTGTAACCGGCTCAGCCGGATTGATTGGTTCAGAAGCAGTTAAATTTTTTGCCGAGAAGGGCTTCGATATTGTCGGCGTCGACAACAACATGCGCAGCTACTTTTTCGGCGAAGAGGCCAGCACCGACTGGAATCGCCAAAAACTCGAGAAGCTGCTGAAAAACAAATATACCCACGTAAAAGCGGACATCCGCGACGACAAAGCGATTGCCGATGTCTTCAAAAAACATGGCAAATTCGACATCATTATCCACACTGCGGCACAGCCGTCGCACGACTGGGCTGCCCGCGAACCGTACACCGACTTTAGTGTGAACGCTCAGGGCACATTAGTGATGCTCGAAAACATGCGCCAGCACTCACCCGATGCTGTGTTCATCTTTACCTCGACCAACAAAGTGTACGGCGACCGCCCGAACGAGCTGCCGCTCATCGAGCTGGAAAAGCGCTGGGAGCTGCCGAAAGACCATCCTTTCTACAACGGCATCGACGAAAGCATGAGTATCGACCAATGCAAGCACTCCATTTTTGGCGCCAGCAAAGTCGCCGCCGACGTGATGGTGCAGGAATATGGCCGCTACTTCGGCTTTAAGACTGCCGTATTCCGCGGGGGCTGCCTCACCGGCCCGTCGCACTCCGGCGCGGAACTGCACGGCTTTTTAGCCTACCTTATTAAGTGTATTTACAGCGGCAAAAAGTACACCATTTTCGGGTACAAAGGCAAACAGGTGCGCGACAACATTCACTCGCACGACCTGGTGAACGCCTTCTGGCACTTTTACCAAAAACCGCGGAGCGGCGAAGTGTACAACATGGGCGGCGCGCGCAACAGCAACATTTCCATGCTGGAAGCGATTGAAAAAATCGAAAAGCTGCTGGGCAAAAAGGCCAATTACGAACTCAGCGACGAAAACCGCATCGGCGATCACATTTGGTACATTTCTGACGTTTCCAAGTTCAAAAAACACTACCCCAAGTGGGATTTCGAATACGACATTGACGCCATTCTGAAAGAAATGTGCGCCGCAGTACAGGCCTAGACCCATGAGTATCGCAAAGTATAAACGCATTCTTATTACCGGCGGTGCCGGATTTGTGGGCTCCAACCTGGCGGTAATGCTCAAAAAAGACTTGCCCAAGGCTGAGATTATCTGCCTGGACAACCTCAAACGCCGTGGTTCGGAACTGGCGGTACGGCGTCTGAAGGCGTCGGATGTCGACTTCGTGCACGGCGACATCCGCTGCCGCGAAGACTTACAGCTGCCGCGGATCGATCTGCTCATCGAATGCGCGGCCGAACCTTCCGTGATGGCCGGTATCGACTCTTCGCCCAACTACCTCATTAACACCAATTTGGTGGGCACGCTTAACTGCCTGGAGCTGGCCCGCAAAGATGATGCCGATGTGGTGTTCCTATCGACCAGCCGCGTATATCCCATTACCCATATCAACAACCTGACGTTCAAAGAAACCGACACTCGTTTTGAGTTACTCGACAAGCAAACGCTGCCCGGCGCCAGTAAACACGGGATTGCCGAACACTTTCCGCTGGATAAGCCGCGCTCGCTGTATGGCGCCACCAAGCTGATTTCCGAAATCATGATTAGCGAATATATGGACACCTACCGCCTGCGAGCCATCATTAACCGCTGCGGCGTCATCACCGGTCCGTGGCAAATGGGCAAGGTCGACCAAGGCGTGTTCGTGCTGTGGGTCGCCAAGCATTACTTCAAAAAAGAGCTGAGCTACATCGGCTATGGCGGTAGTGGTAAACAGGTGCGCGACTTCATCCACATTGCCGACCTATACCGCGCCGTCAAACACCAGCTCGACAGCTTCAGCAAATACAGCGGCGAGGTCTACAACGTAGGCGGCGGGCTCGAAAATAGCGTGTCGCTGCAGGAACTTACCAGGTTGTGCGAAGAAATTACCGGCAATAAGATCACCATTAAACCGATCATCGACGAACGCCCGGCCGATCTCATCAGCTTTATCACCGACAGCCGCAAATTTAAGGAGATGTCCGGCCTGACCTGGCAAAAAGGCCCGCGCGAAACAGTGCAGGATATTTATAATTGGATTAAAGAAAACGAGGACGACTTGCGCCCCATTTTAAGTTAGGATGAATATATGAAACTATCCGTTGTCATTCCCGGTCATAACGAAGAAGCGTCCATCGAGCAAACCGTGCGTGCCTTCCACGAAAAACTGGACGAAGAAAATATCA
Source organism: Saccharimonadales bacterium (SeqCode) (assembly GCA_035309745.1). Taxonomy (GTDB): domain Bacteria; phylum Patescibacteriota; class Saccharimonadia; order Saccharimonadales; family UBA4665; genus PMNU01. The sequence goes on along the minus strand of DATGEW010000078.1, from coordinate 6,101 downwards.
ACCATGAAATTGTCGTGGTAAACGATAACAGCACGGACGACACCGAAGATATTCTGCGGCGACTGCACAAAGAAATCCCCGATGTGCGGTATGTAAACAACACGCCGCCCAACGGCTTTGGCTTTGCCGTGCGCAAGGGCCTGGAGTCGTTTAAGGGGGACTGTGTGGCGATTGTGATGGCCGATATGTCCGACCGGCCGGTGGACCTGGTAAAATATTTCCGCAAAATGGAAGACGGCGACTACGACGCCGTGTTCGGCTCACGGTTTATGCGGGGCGGCAAAACATTGGATTACCCCAAAACGAAACTGTTTTTAAACCGCTTCACCAACACCGTTATTCGCCTGCTGTTCGGCATCCGCTACAACGACGTCACCAACGCTTTCAAACTGTACAAACGCGAAACCATCGACGGCGTTCGGCCGCTGCTGAGCCATCATTTCAACCTCACCGTAGAAATCCCGTTGAAGGCGATTGTGCGCGGCTACAGTTATGCGGTCGTGCCTAACTGGTGGATCAACCGCAAGGACGGCGAATCCAAACTCAAAATTAAAGAAATGGGCAGCCGCTACTTCTACGTTATTTTCTACTGCCTGATCGAAAAATGGCTGTCCCGCGGCGACTACCAAAAGGGTAAGCCACGCGCCAATAACTAACCGTGTGGCGGCGGCCGCGCGCAGGAGGGTAACGTATGGTTTCGGCGCTCGACATGTTCCCTGCGCTGCTCGTGCAAGCCGCCTGGTTTCTAGCGCCTGGCCTGGCGCTGACGATTTGGCTCCACCAAAAACAGTATCTTGCCGCTCACTATATCGTCATTGTAGGTGGCATCCTCGGCGCCGTGCTGGGGTATGGTGCTTTTTGGGCATACTTGGGTGACCGCCACGGCGGGCAGCTGTATAGTTTTCTCACTATCGACCTCGCGGTTTACAGCCTGCTGTGGATGTTGCTCCACCGGGAAGTCCGCAGTGTTTTGCGGCGCCTCGACGTAGCAATTCCGCTCGCCCTGCTTATCTTGGTAAGTCTGCTGTACACGAGCCTCACGCTCAGCTGCACCACCGTGCGCCAGGTAACCAACGATGACCAGTTCTGCCATACCAGCAATATCGCATTCGATAATATCCTGCCGCAACTTTTCGCCGACAATATCTACAATGGTCATCCCAAAGCCCTCATTGGAGATTGGCAGGGCAGCGACCGGCCGCCCCTGCAAGCCGGCGTCGTGCTCATGCAAACCCCGCTGACCGAACGTACCGGCATGCGGGTACAAACGTATCAACTTATTTCCACGCTGTTACAAGTGTTATGGATACCAGCGGTGTGGGCTTTGTGCCGCGATCTTAAACTGACCGGCAAACAGCTTGGCTTCGTGCTGAGCGTTTGCATAATGAGCGGCTTCTTCTTCTTTAACAGTGTGTTCGTATGGCCAAAACTGCTGGCCGGAAGCGCGGTGCTGATGGCTTTCGGGCTTTTGTTTTACCATACATCAACGCGCTGCCGCTGGATATTGGCCGGGCTGGGTATAGCCTGCGGTTACCTTGCGCACAGCAGTATTATTTTTACCGTGCTCCCGATGGCCGGGCTGCTGCTATTGCCTCGATACCGGCCCGGCTGGCGCCCTGCGGCAGCGGCTGCCGTAGCCGCACTCGTATTGGTAGCTCCGTGGATGTATTACCAATCCCATTACGACCCCCCTGGAGACCGGCTGGCAAAGTGGCACCTGGCGGGTGACCCCACTATTAATAGCCGGCCGTTTCTAACCGACCTGCGTAACGCATATACGCAGACTCCTTTTCCGACGCTGCTTCATAATAAATTGCGTAACGCCACGGTTTTGGTGGGTGTCGTCCCGGCGCCCATACCGCTCTACATGGACAATCACGCGGTGGCGACGGTGCGCGGGTTCGAATTCCGCGCGTTGTTCGCAGGATTGGGGCTGCTCAACCTTGGCTGGATCGGCCTCGCCGTTCCCAGGTTCCGTCAGCGGCTCGCCCACAGTAATCTCTCACTTTCCCGCTTAAAGGTGTTACTTGCAACGGGTGGCCTCGCGGTGGCGGTTTGGATTTTTGGCATGTTCGGGCCGGCGTCCACGGTTATTCACCAAGGTTCCTACGCTACGATAATGCTCTTATATATAGGTCTGGGCGCGCTCACCGGCTTACTATCCACACGTCTTCGCGGCATTCTCTTGGCACTCCAGGCGACCTATTTTATACTGGTATGGATAGTAAGTATATGGTTACATCAACGCTTCGATAGCCTGTACATCGTATGGATGCTCGTGGCTATCGCGGGTATCGCATGGTGTATACGGTATATGCGGCAATTGCCCGCGGAGGGAAAACATGGAACGAGCTATTAATCTAGGCAAGAAGATGTACAATCATTCATTTGTACGTTACCTCGTTATTGGCGGCTCAACCTTTGGGATCGACTTTTTCCTGTTGGTTTTCCTGCACGCCGCACTGGGGGTCCGCGTACTTGTTGCCGCAAGCATCTCCTACTGGACATCTATTGTCTTTAACTTCCTCATGAATCGCTTCTGGACCTTCGACAGCAAAGATTCTCCCTTGCACCGCCATATGACGTTCTATGGATTGCTCCTGGCGGTTAACTACGGCTTTACGGTCGGTTTTATCGGGCTGCTTACGCATGTTGGCGTGCACTATACGATCGCCAAGGTGATAGCTGTTGCGATACAGATGATTTGGACATATCTGGCTTACAAAAAAGTGGTCTTTCGCTGATCCCATGAAACGGCTACAGCGGTATATCACCGTCGCCGAACATTTTCTCGCCCGCCACCCATGGGCAACATGCGGTGCCGTCGTTGCAGCTTGTTTTTTATTGGCGATAAGCCGGCGGCCAGAGCTGTTGTTTCACGCTCAATTCTGGGCCGAAGACGGTGCCGTATGGTATACCGACGCCTTTCATCGTGGTTTTATAGCCCCTCTATTTGAGACGTACGCCGGATACTTATCATTTTTCCAACGGCTTGTCGCCGGTGCTTCCCTGCTCTTACCTCTTCGCTTCGTACCGCTCTTTTTTAACCTGTGGGGCATCGCCGCACTCCTACTGCCGGTGTTTATCCTGAATAGCCCGCGGCTGCGGAATGTTATTCCTTCGCGGCTGCTCGCCATTGCGGTCAGTATTCTGTACATCGGCATGCCGAACGGCAATGAGGTGTACGGCAACCTTACCAACGTACAATGGCATCTGGGAGTCGCCGTTTTTTTGCTGCTTATCGCCACTCCGAGCAAAAAACTGGGGTGGATTATCTTTGACTTCGTCGTTTTCATACTTGCCGGTTTGTCGAGTCCCCTCCTTATCGTGCTATTGCCCGTCGTGGGCATATTGTGGTGGCGCAATAGACGAGACGTCACCCGCCGGCGGAACCTGCTGGTGTTTGGAGTATTATCCCTCGTGCAGCTCTGGGCAATTTTTGTCGGCAGCCACTATCACCGCGTGGGCAGCCATGTGCAGATGGATTTTCTCAATTTTGTAAAAATGATTGTCGGCCAAATTTTTATGGGGGGCACGGTTGGCCTCAAATATGTCAACCTCTACTACAATGACCGATTTGTGCTGTATGCACTTTTTGCTCTTGGGTTAGCTACCATTGTCTATGCGGTGGTAAAAGGACCGCTGTGGCTCAAACTTTTTAACATATATTGGCCGCTATTGCTTTTGGCGATGTTTAACTCACTCGCTCCGGTACCCGGTTTTAACGTGTGGGAGGGGCTCACCAACCCGACCGGCGGCCAGCGCTATTGGTATATCCCGATTATGAGCTGGATTGCGACCCTCATATGGCTTGCCTGTAAAGCCCCGAGCAAATGGTTTAAGGGCATGGCGAGCATTGTCCTGCTTTTAATGGTCATCGTGGGTTTGGGCCAAAACTGGGAGGTCGCGCCCCTCACCGACCTGCACTTCCAACAATATGCGCAGGACTTTCAACGTGCGCCAAAAGGCAAGCCGTTTGCCATCCCTATCAATCCCGGCTGGAAAATGATTCTGTACAAGAAATAGCTACAGCCCCGAGTAGTGCAAGCGCCGCAAGTACTGCAACCGGTCCCAAGCGATTTGCTGGTTGGGATAGGCGAGCAGTAGGCAGGGGTCTTGTTCGGTACGCACCGTCTGCAGGCAGTGCTGCACCTTGTGTAAATGTATACTTTGCAGCTTCATTTGCTCGTAACCCTTACCGCAATTCACTAATACAAGGATAGCCGCCAAGCTGACTGCCACGAGATAGGCGCCGCGTACGCCGACTCGTTGTTCTTTGCGTCCGCCAAGCGACAGCTCGATGAGCTTAGCCACCACAACGAGCATGCCGATAATGAAAAAGTTAGACAATGTCGTATACCGGCTGGAGTATGCCTGCTCTACCCCGTAACCCAGGCGCGATACAGACGTCGAAAAGGCCGACATGAGGGCATATGTTGCCAAGCAGAGCCAGGGCAGCAGACTGCCGGTCAGCTGCGAGCGGTAACGGCGCCATACATGTACCAGGGCGAGTGCGGCCACACCAAGAAGGAGCAACGCGATGGGCACGGAGACCAAGAAATCGGGGATAATCGGACGGCCGATATACACGAGGAAATAGTGTATAAACAGGTGTGGTTGGTGCAGAAATAAACTTTTAGCCGGTTGTCCGCCCGGATCGTGGTAGCCAACATAATACGCTGCGATCGCCGCCGCGCCCAGCGCCATCCACGTGAGCAGCAGGGGGCGCAGCTTTTTATCGAAAAAGACGAGCGGCAGGCACACAATCCATACAAAAAACCCGCTGGCCAAAGAGTAGGTCGCTATAATCGCGGCGAGGGCCCCGACCGTCATTCTTTTATAGGGCGACGCGGTTTGCCAGACTCCCAAGGCCCACACCGCTATAATGAGTCCGGCGATGTCCAAAAACCACTGCATTTGCCATCCCCACAGCCAGTTCTCCCAGCCGAGCGGCGAGAAAAAGATGGCGCTTACCAGGAGTGCCGTACCGAGTCGTACCCAGCGGTGCGCAATCGTCTGCGCCAATATTTTATAAAGAAACACGAACGCCGTTATGGCGACAAGCAGGCTAAAGGTGACTTCAAAGAGGGTATTCCAGTGGGTCAGCTTCGCCAGCGTAAACATGACGATGCGCGGAAAAAAAATGCGATGCTCGTTGTGCTGAGCAAAAAAATCGGCAAAACCCAGGGTATGGGTTCCCCATTTTTGCAACAGCGGAACCAGCTCCCATTGATCCCAGAACGGTACATTTACGGTGAAGTGAAACAACAAGCCAATAAGCAGCAGGAGCGGCAAGCTGAGCGGCGCCGTCCAAAGTATCAGCTTTTTATGTGTTACAAAAAAACGCCGGACTTGTTGCGTGGTTTGTTCTCGTGTCATATTGCTCCTTATTATATATGACAATTTTCTGTAGCCTACAGTCGGTTTGTTTTTATAACATCAACTTGTCAATTGGCATAAGCAAGTTGTAGAATTACTAGACAGTTGCCGGTCATGCGCGGCAAAGGACGGGTCTATGGCAACACAAACATATCGGTCACGAAAAACCAAAAAGCGCCCCGCTGGCATTATCGTCGGCTGTGTGGTGGCAATTGTTGTGGTGGCTGCTATTTTACAGCTCGCCCATGTAACTCACTGGTTCGGCAAGCCTACGGCAACCAAAGGTGCGCCATACGAGCCCGCGCCAAATCACACCGGACCTGCCGCCTCGGCCGGTCAATCCAGCGGTAGCAATAACGCGGGCAAACACAGCGACAATACCTCGCCCATACCCGCACCATCGACCAACCCAAGCATCGTGCTTGAGACGCCAAATGGGACGTTCGTAAGCAGTCACCACGTTACCCTGGACAGCCCTATCGAATCGGTCTGCAACACGACGTCCGGCGCCACGTGCACCATCACCTTTACGAAGGATGGGGTCAGCAAATCGTTATCCACCGAAAATACCGATAAAAACGGGTCAGTGTACTGGTCCTGGCAACCGTCGCAAATCGGCCTGACTGCCGGATCGTGGCACATAGCGGCTCAGGCAGCCTACGGCGACCAGACCAAGACCGCCAGCGATGCCCTCACCTTAGAGGTCTCGCCATGACGCACCG
>DATGEW010000077.1:0-3105 GCA_035309745.1 Saccharimonadales bacterium (SeqCode) | reverse complement strand
CGGCATGCAGCCGGGCAAGCGTTTCATCGAGCTGCTCGCTCAATTGTTGGTAGGTGGCTGCTTTTTTAGGCATCTGCTCTCCTTTGCTTCATAGTAACGCGTTTTGCGATTGCCGTCACGCGGGCGTCGTACAGCTCAATGCTGAGCGTGCTGCCCGGTGCAACGGCGGTTCCGCTTGCCACCAATGTGTCGTTTTCAAGCCGCACGAGGGCGTAGCCGCGGTGCAGCGCAGCCTGCGGGTCAAAAGCCTGAAGCATTTGCCTGCGCAGCGCAGTAAGCCGCCGCTCTTTTTCCAGCACGCGCACGGTGTCGGCATAGAGCGTCTCTGCCGCCTGTACTGCCCCGGATTTGGCGCGCGCCAATACGCTTTCGGCTTGGCGCGCCAGTTGCGACGCCACCGCAGCAAGCTGGGTAAGCAGCGCTTTGCGGTCCGGTACCAGCAGCTCGGCGGCGTTGCTGGGCGTGCTGGCGCGTTGGTCGGCAGCGAGTTCGGCCAGGCTCACATCTATTTCATGGCCGATCGCCACCAGCGTAGGAATGCGACTGGCCGCCACGCCGCGCGTTACTTGCTCGGTGCTAAATGCCTGCAGATCTTCAGCACTACCCCCGCCGCGCGTCACCACCAGCACGTCCGGCGGGTCGGCCAGCTGATTAAACTGCTGCAGTGCGGCCGTAATCTGCTCCACAGCCGCCGCGCCTTGCACTTGCACATCGATAAGCGTAACCTCAACACCGCCCCAACGTGCATTTAAAATCTTCATAAAATCGCGGTACGCCGCCGATTCGCTGGAGGTAATCAGCCCGATACGCCGCGGCGGATACGGCAGGAGCCGCTTGCGCTCCGGGTCAAAGAGCCCCTCGGCCGCCAGCTTCGCCTCCAGCAAATTGGCCGCCTTTTTAATGGAGCCCTCGCCCACGGGCCGCACCTGCACCACATTGACACTAAACCCATACAAAGCATGCAGCCGCGGATTGCCCGTCACGGCCAGCAGCATGCCGTCTTCCAGCGGCCCGGGCAGCTGATACACCGTGCCAAAGAATCGCACCGTGGCGGCATCGTCCTTTAAATCAAAATACACCCACCGGTTTTTGCTGACGCGGAAATTGGCCAGCTCGCCGGTGATCGTGACGATGGGATAGGCATATTCGAGCGTCTGGTTCAAAAGCGCCACAAATTCCGAGACGCCCAGGGCGAGCTCAGCCTGCATTGCCCTGCTCCGACGACCCTCGCAACGTCTTGTGGTAGAAAAAATATCCCGGCGTAATTTGTATGAGCGTGTTAATCACCCGGTACATCACGGTAACTGGCAGGCTGAGCGCCGCCGGGATGCCGGCCGCTGCCAGTACGCCGGTCATGAGCGCCTCGTAAATGCCGATGCCGCCGGGCAGCACCGAAATAACACCGGCGAAATTGGCCACCGCATACGCCAGAATGACCGCGCCCAAATTCACCCACTCGCCAAAGGCAATATACACCACATATATCGCCAAAATTTCGGTTACGTTCGCCACAAATGCCCACCAAAACGGTGCTTGCAGCTGGCGGTAATTCCGCTCAATAAGTTTGTAGTTTTGGTGCAACTCCTCCACCACCGCTTCGGCCCGCGCCATGCTGATAGTTTCAGGCCGATGCGGACGCACCACATGTATCAATTTGTTTGCCGTGCGCGTCAACGCCGAAAATGTAGCGTGAATGCGCCGCTCCGATCCCAAAATAAACACAAAGGCCACCGTCGCCACCACGACCAGCGTGGCCAGCGAACTCGTTACCAGCACCACCAAATTGTTCGCTTTGCCTCCAATTGCCATAAACAACAGGCCAAAAATGAACAAAATCTCGAACGACATAAAAATAAGAATAATTTTTATAAAGTGCACCAGCGTCGCCTTGCTGGCCGTAATCTCATTGTTTTTCATGCGCAGGCTAAAATATGAGATGCCGCTCACCCCGCCGCTGGGAAACACGTGGTTCACAAAATTGAGCTCCAGACTCGCCCGGTACAAAAATCCATAGCTCAAGCGGTTGCCCACCAGCCCAAAAATCGCCTGGTACATGCGCACTTGCGCGTGATAATTCAGTAGTTCGATGGGAATCATCAGGCTGATGAACCAACCATTCACCTTAAAGAGGTTATGGAACGTGTCGACCACCTGGTGGCGAATAGCGTACACCAAAATGCACAGCGCGCCGACCGTCACCAGGTTGAGTATAAGTTTCCAGTTGCGCACCACGAACGAAGTTTTACCCATATGCCAGCAATTATACGGCAAACGCAGTATACTAGGCGGTAGAATATGGTGTATAAAAGTCTTTTTGTGCTCGGCCGGCAGCCCGCGATTGGGCGTGCCGAACTCGAACGGCTCTACGGCGCTGAACATATGGCCCCCTGGGGCGACAGTGCCGTGCTCAGCGACCTGGCGACCGCAGACGTACCCTTTGAACGCCTGGGCAGCACCGTAAAACTAGCGCGCGTGGTGGCCGTGGATGCGTCTGCCGGCGATTGGCGCCAGCTGCAAGCAGCGCTCACCCAGGCCGCGCTTACACTGGCCGAAGACGTAAACGAAGGCAAAATTCAGCTCGGCATCAGTGTATATGGGGTGCGGACCTCACCGCGCCAACTGCTGGGCGCCGGACTGGAAATTAAAAAAATGCTGCGGGGGCACGGCTATTCGGTGCGGCTCGTCCCCAACCAAGAAGCGGCGCTGTCCAGCGCCCAGGTGCTGCACAATCACCTGGCTGGCGAGCGTGGCATCGAGCTGATTGCTGTTTGCCACGGCCAGCGTGCCGTTATCGCCCGCACGGTTGCCGTACAAGATATCACTGCCTACGCCGCGCGGGACCAAAACCGTCCCAAGCGCGATGCGTTCGTGGGCATGCTGCCGCCCAAACTGGCGCAGACTATTGTAAACCTGGCGGTCGGCCCGCTTGCGCCCCGCGAAGGGTGCGTGGTGCTCGACCCCTTTTGCGGTACCGGCGTCGTCCTGCAAGAAGCTGCGCTCATGGGTTACAGCGTGTACGGCACCGACCTCGAACCGCGCATGGTCGATTTTTCGGCCAAAAATTTGGAGTGGCTGGCCACCCGCGCGCAAGTATCCTCGCCCACG
>DATGEW010000076.1:0-13474 GCA_035309745.1 Saccharimonadales bacterium (SeqCode) | reverse complement strand
TGCAATCCGCGGGCTGGCCAAAGGCTGGCTTACGGCCGACCGGCTGGTATTGCTGGCCAGCGCGGGCATACGCGGCACTTACAAAGGCCGCGTGCGGGCACTCCGCTATCTCACCAAAGCGGGCAAGGCCCTTACGATGCCGCTGCCAACGTCGGTAAAGCGCAAACTCCGCAAGACGGTGTACCGTACGGTCGGCTCGGATATGCTGGTCGCCGAACATCTGCAGGAAACATTTAAAAAAGTAGTGACCGACGATGTGCGCGCCGACGCTGGAGAACTCAGCCTGCCGACACTGCTGATATATGGCGACCAAGATACCGCCACACCCCTGTGGTACGGCGAGGCATTCCACGAAGTAATGAACGGCTCGACGCTCGAGGTAATTGGCGGGGCGGGCCATTTTGTGCACCTGGACCAACCGGAGCGAGTCGTACGGTTTATCGAGGAGTTTGTGCAGTGATCCGCGGCCTGCTCAGCATCTACTCGTGGCGCTACCCAACCGTGCTGGTGTACATGCTGCAAAATACCGAATACCGGGTTGCTCCTTACCTCAAATGGTTCTGGCAGACGACGCATTTTGAGCGCGTGATGTACCGGCGTACGCTTAACCGCACCCGGGCAGCGCGGTTGCTGCTGCTGGCGGTGCGCGGAGGGGCGCTCGTCGAAGTGCTTACGGGAGTTTTATTGGTGCTATGGGGGGTCAAAGGGCAGCTTGCCGGCGGTGTTGCGTTCGGCGCGGCGCTTATTGTAGCGTACCCGGTGGTGTGGGCGCATCTGGTAGTGGTACCGCTGGTACTGGGGCGGCTGTTGGTGGTGCGGCCGATGCAGGCGCGCGCCATTGGTGCCTCTCGTAATATTTTTGCCAACTTCCAGGGCGTAAAAATTGCCGTGGCTGGCAGCTACGGCAAAACCAGCATGAAGGAGCTGCTCCTCACGGTGCTGCGCGAGGGAAAACGCGTAGCCGCCACGCCCGCCAACAAAAACGTGGCTATATCGCATGCTTATTTTGCGCAGTCGCTCAAAGGCGACGAAGATATTATCATCATTGAATATGGCGAAGGTGCCCCCGGCGACGTGCGCCGGTTTGCCCGCACCACCCGGCCCACGCATGCAGTTATCACCGGCATTGCCCCCGCGCATCTGGATCGTTACAAAACGTTGCAGGCCGCAGCCGAAGATATTTTTTCGGTAGGCGATTTCGTGCCGGCCGACCACACGTACGTGAACGGCGAATCTCACGACGCCCTGCCGTTTGTAAAGCCAGGCGAGCAGCTCTATAGCGAGAAAAATGCTCTCGGCTGGAAGATAAGCGGCGTACAAGTGGCCACCAGCGGCACCAGCTTCACTATGCAAAAAGGCAAGGCAAAACTGGAGCTTACCAGCGGGCTGCTTGGTCGACACCAGGTGGGGCCGCTGGCGTTGGTGGCGGCGCTGGCGCACGAGTTCGGACTCACCGGCGAGCAGATTGCCACCGGCATTGCCAAAACGCAGCCCTTCGAGCATCGCATGCAGCCGTATCAGATCGGCGGCGCCTGGATTATCGACGACACCTACAATGGCAATATAGAAGGTGTGCGCGCCGGCCTCGCGTTGCTGAAAGAGCTGCCGGCCAAGCGCAAAATATATGTGACGCCCGGCCTGGTCGACCAAGGCCGCGAAACGGCCAAAATCCACGCGCAACTCGGCAAATATATTGCTGACGCCGCGCCCGACATCGTCGTGCTGATGCAGCATTCGGTAACGCCGTTCATCCAGCGCGGCCTCGAAGCCGGGGGCTACCGTGGGGAAGTGCATGTCGAGCCCGACCCGCTCAACTTTTATCAAAACCTCCAGCTTTTTGTGGCGAACGGCGACCTCGTCCTCATGCAAAACGACTGGCCGGATAACTACGCGTAGGGTTGAACAGTGAGCCAGCTTTCCGAAGACGAAATTCAGCAAGTAGCAGATCTTTTAGCAAAGCTCCAGCCCGGGTTTTTACCCCTGCCCATTTTCATTCAGCTTACGCGTCTCACGGTGACGCCCATTATTGAGCTCGTACCCCTCCGGCTGCGTAACGATACCGTTGAGGTATTATTGATGCAACGCCCGCCAGACGACCCCACCTGGCCCGGAATGTGGCACACGCCGGGCACGGTACTGCGTGCAACCGACCAAGAAGGCAGTTACCGTGACGCCTTCGAACGATTGCTAAACGACGAGCTGGCCGGCGTAATAGCGCAGAGTGAGCCGCAGTTTGTGGAAACTCTTTTCCATCAGGTAAAACGAGGAAGGGAATGTGCGCAGGTGTTTTATATGGAAGTGTCGGGCGAGCCAATAGAAGGAAAGTATTTCGCCGCCGAAAAGTTGCCCGAGAACACCGTCGACACGCAATGGAATTTTATCAAGCATGCCGTACGTTTGTTTCGTCAGGCGAGAGGTATATAAATAATGCAAGAGTTTACTTTTAACCCCAGTTACCGGCGGGACGATCGCGGCGTGTGGGTGCTCGACACCAAGGATATTCCGCTACCTAAAGATTTTACCGTGCGGACTACGCCCCATCTGGTGCATATTGCGCCAGGCGGCTGGGGCGGCAACCACACGCACCGGCGCCGGGAGGCATATGTGGGCTTTGGTGCGGATCTGTACATTATGTGGCGGGATGAAACAGGCGCCCGCCATGAAGCGCCCATGACTTCCGATGATGGAAAGCTGCACGTCTTCGCGGTCGCACCCCACCTGCCACATTTGGTAGAAAACCGTGGCAACACGCCCGCTGTGTTGTACGAGATACTCGATATTGACGACGGCGAAGCCACGCCGCTGGAAGGCGCGGACAGCCTGCGGAGCTGATATACTATATATATGAAGAAGCCGCTTGTTGCTGTTGTGTTTGGCTCGCGTTCTACCGAGCATGATATTTCCATTTTGACCGCCATCGGGTCGGTCATTAAACCACTGGAGCTGGCAAAGAGCTACGATGTGCTGCCGGTGTATATCGCCAAAGACGGGCGGTGGTACGCACACCAGCGTTTGAGCGATATTACCCTGTACCAATCCGGCAAACTGGACGCCTTTTTGGCCAAGCTTCGGCCGGTGGCGGTGCGCCTCGGCAAGGGTCTGACGTTGGTGCGGCAAAGCGGCTTCGGCAAAAAAGAGATGAATATAGATGTTGTATTTCCTACAACACATGGCACACATGGTGAAGACGGCGAGCTGATGGCAATTTGCGAGATGGCCGGCGTGCCGTATGTGGGCTGCGATGTCGAATCCAGTGTCATCGCGATGGATAAAGTGCTGGCGAAGCAAGTCGCCGCCGCCGCGGGCATCCCGACTGCCACATACGTGGCGTTTTCCAAGCAGGCGTACGAAGGCGCGCCGGACGATTGGCTCAAACAGGCAGCGTCACTCAACTTTCCCGTATTTGTAAAGCCGGCGCATCTGGGGTCGAGCATTGGCATCACACGCGTGGCGCGTAAAAAAGACCTGGCGAATGCCATCGAGGTTGCGCTGCATTACGACACGAAAGCACTCGTAGAGGAAGCAGTGCAGAATCTGGTAGAAGTAACCCTGCCGATTATGGGCAACGATGAGCCGCGCGCAGCGCTTTTGGAACAGCCGCTCTTAAAGAGCGAAGATTTCTTCGATTTCGAGACCAAATATATGCAGGGCGGCAAAAAAGGCAAAGGCGGCGCTAAAAGTGGCAAGCAGGGCGCGCAGGGCTACAGTATTATTCCCGCTGACCTTCCTGCCAAAATGTACGAAACCGCCGAGCAAACCGGCCTTGCGGTGTACCGGGCGCTCGGGTGCAGCGGCATGGCGCGGGTGGATATGCTTATCGACACCAAAACAGAGAGGGTGTACTTCAATGAAGTAAATCCGCTCCCTGGCAGCCTGTACGCCCACAACTGGGCCAAAGCCGGTGTATCTAACGTGCAATTGGTCATCCAACTGATTCAGCTGGCGCAGGCTCGCTGGGAAGCTCGGCAAAAAGTCACTACCGCCTTTACGAGCAGCTATTTGCAGCAATTCTAATGAGTCTGTCTGGATGCTACGACGATGCCGCAGCTAATTCTGACGGATCTTCAAGCCACACCGCAAAATTGGCGGCGACTAATGTGTCCACCATTTTGTGGAGGGCATCGAGGTCGTCGGGTGGAAGGGCTCTAAGCTTGTCTACGCCTACCACACCTGGCTCTTTCTCGGGAAGCCGGAAGTCGCCATCGGCGGTAACCACGCGGGGTGCGTAACGCTCCTTAATGACCACTTCATCCGGCTCATATGAGCCTTCGCTTAGCGGAGGACGAGGTGCGTAAACAGTCAGGTTGCGTTCTATGGTTGGCGGCCTTTTGGCGGCTGCTGTTACAGTGGAACGAAAGCGCCCCGTGAGACCCGGACTGCGTAGCGCCTGCCAGGCTCCTTGGTGGTCACCGTCACTTGCCCTGACGACCCCTCGATATACCCAGACCGGCGTAATGTCGCCCATTGCCAGCTCAGCAAGCCGTGCAATAAAGCTGATTGGATCTTCAGCGGCAAGCCTCTCGCCATAAGACATCTCTTTTGACATACCACCCACGGTAACGCAAATCTGCTTGAAACACAATAGCGTGACCGCTCAGCTTGTGCTATAATAAGCTTAATGATGAGTAACCGAAGTGCCGGTCTCAATCTTCTCCTCGCCCGCTAGGGCGCATATTTTTGTATTTCCAGTATAATTACCGTTAAGACCGCAAAAGGAGTATGAGGCGTGAAACGATACAACCCTAAAGAGATTGAGCCCAAGTGGCAGCAAGCATGGGCCGACGGCAAAATTTATGAGGCCAGCGACCAGAGCGATAAGCCGAAGCGCTACGTGCTGGAGTATTTTCCATACCCGAGCGGCGCGGCCATGCACGTGGGGCACGTGCGTAACTACACTATTGGCGACGCCATTGCCCGGCATGCGCGCATGCAAGGTTACAATGTCCTTCACCCGATGGGCTGGGATGCTTTTGGCTTGCCGGCAGAGAATTATGCTATAAAAAACGGCATCAGCCCGCAAGAGGCCATCCGCGAAAACACGGCCAAGTTCAAGCGGCAGCTGACGCAAATGGGTTTTAGCTACGACTGGTCGCGCGAAATTAACTCCTCGGATCCCGATTACTACAAATGGACACAGTGGTACTTTTTGCTGCTGCACAAGCGGGGTCTGGCCTACCAAAAGGAAAGCCTGCAGTGGTGGTGCCCGGTCGACAAAACCGTGCTGGCCAACGAGCAGGTCGAAAACGGCCAATGTTGGCGCTGCGGCAGCCAGGTAGAAAAGAAAGCACTCAAACAGTGGTTTTTCAAGATTACCGAGTACGCCGACCGTCTGGCCCAAGATTTGGACGAAGTTGACTGGAGCGACGCGCTCAAAAGCATGCAGCGCAACTGGATCGGCCGCAGCAAAGGCGCGGAAGTCGACTTCGCTGTGGATGGCACCGACAAACAGCTCAAAATTTTTACCACCCGGCCGGACACGCTGTACGGTGCGACCTTTATGGTGATTGCGCCAGAGCATCCGCTGGCTAAAGAGATTACGACCGCCGAGCACCGCGATCGGGTCGGCACTTACATAAAAGAAGCCGAGGCTAAAAGCGACGTAGAACGCCAGGAAACAAACCGCGAGAAAACAGGTGTGTTTACCGGCGCGTACGCCGTGAACCCCGTAAACGACGTTAAAATTCCCATTTGGGTGGCCGATTATGTGCTGTATGGCTATGGCACCGGCGCCATCATGGCCGTGCCGGCGCACGACGAGCGCGACCACGAATTCGCCAAAAAGTTTGATTTGCCCATCGTGCCGGTGCTTACGCCGGCCTTCCGCGGAGAGTCGTACCACGAAGATGCCGTTGACCGGCCGAGCGTCGTCATCGTGGCGCGCGACCCTGAGACTGATACCTATGCCGTGCTTGACTGGAGGAAGGATTCCAATCACGAACATAACCGGTTTGCTTGGCCCGGCGGCGGCATCGACGAAGGCGAAACGCTGGAGCAGGCCGCCAAGCGGGAATTTGCCGAAGAGACTGGTTATACCGATATTGAGATGAGCAAAGTCTTACCGGCTGTTACCTCGACGTACTACGATGGTTTTAAACCATATCAGCGATCGGTGCGGCAGATTGTAACCGCCACACTGCGCAGCCGCGCCTGCAACGCCGAGGTGGGCAAAGACGACTACGAAAAAAATAGCTACGATGTAAAGTGGATGACGCGCGATGAAATTCTGGCGCAGATGGAGGACGGCTGGAAAGCGATTGCCGAGTTTGCCTTTAACGAGACAATTCATGTGGGCGAAGGCGTGATGATTAACTCCGGCCCGTACGACAACATGAAGAGCGAGGATGTGCGCGAGAAAATTGTGGCCGACCTGGCGGCGAAAGGCGTGGCCAAAGAGCGCATCAATTACAAGATTCGTGACTGGCTGATCTCGCGGCAAAGATACTGGGGGGCGCCCATCCCGATCATCCATTGCCCGAAAGATGGTGCCGTGCCGGTGCCGGAAGATCAACTGCCGGTGGTGCTGCCCGAAATGAAGTCGTTCGAGCCCAGTGGCGACGGCCGGAGCCCGCTCGCGCGCGTGCCGGAGTGGGTGAATACCACGTGCCCGACGTGTGGCGGTCCGGCCGAGCGCGAGACCGATACCATGGACGGTTTTGCTTGCAGCAGCTGGTACTTTTTGCGCTTTACCGACCCGCATAACAGCGAACATCCGGCCGATCCGGCCAAAGTGAAGTACTGGATGCCGGTAGACGATTACATCGGCGGGGCCGAACACGCCGTGATGCACCTGCTGTACGTGCGCTTTTGGTTTAAAGTGATGCAGGACGAAGGGCTCGTCGATTTCGGAGAGCCGATTAAAACCTTGCGCAACCATGGCATGATTCTCGCTCCCGACGGCCAAAAAATGAGCAAAAGCAAAGGCAACACCATCGAGCCGGACGGCCTTATTGAGCAAGGGTATGGTGCCGATGCCATCCGCATTATGGAGCTGTTTATAGGCCCCTGGAACCAGGTCGCCAGCTGGAGTGTCGAGGGCATGGGCGGCAGTTTCCGCTTTTTGCAGCGTGTGTGGGCCATTGCGCAGGACGTTGCCGCTGCGCCGCAAGGCGACGATTCAGCCGATGCCATCGAGCTGAAGCGCGTCATGCACCGAACGATTAAAAAAGTGAGCGAAGATCTTGCCGGCCTGAGTTTTAACACTGCCATCGCCGCCATGATGCAGGCGGTGAACGACCTGTATGCCCTGAAAGCCACGCTGCCGTTCGACCAAGCGCCACAAACCTGGCGTTGGACCGCAGCAATTTTGCAGCAACTGCTGGCGCCGTTCGCGCCGCACATTACCGAAGAGCTGTGGCAGCAGCTGGGGCACGATACGTCGGTGCATACCTCCGACTGGCCGAAGTACGACGAGCAATACCTGGCGAGCGATACCATGACCATCGCCGTGCAGGTCAACGGTAAAATTCGCGGCGAGGTGCAAGTGGCTTCAGGCGCCGCGCAGGATGAAATTGTCGCCGCGGCCCGGCAGCACGAAAAAGTTGCCGCTCATTTGGGGGGCAAAGAGATCAAAAAGACGATCTACGTGCCGGGCAAGCTCGTTAGTTTTGTAGTGTAGCCGAACCGTTTTGTGGTATCGTGCCTACGTGTCCTATTTGCAAGAGCATCAGTCCGGAAATGTTGCCGATTGGCAATTAGTTCCCGCCTCGAAGCGTACCCGCATCCAGCAAATTGCGGCGGCGAGCCGCGGCGTTGTCACTCCTGCCAATTTTTTGAGTTTTCTCGGCCTGGCCGGCGTTGGCGTGGGCCTGTTTTATAGCACCCGCCACGAATGGACACTGGGCCTGGTTTGTATTGGGCTCGGACGCCTGGCGGATATACTGGACGGCATCGTGGCGCACCACACCGGCACGAAAAGCCCGCTCGGCGAAGCGGTAGACGCCAGTTTTGACAAAATGGCGGCTTTTGCCACCTTGCTGGTGTTTGGCGCGACCGGCGTGATTCCCTGGTGGCTGTTTGGTATTGTGCTGGTGCAGAATATCGCCAACAGCATGTTTGGATTGCTCGGCCGGCGTTGGCGGGTGGTCGTCCATCCGGTTGCCACGGGTAAACTTGCCACTGTATTGCAGTGGGGCGGCCTGCTGGCTTTTGTGCTGGCCATGGTCTCGAGCCGGAACTGGCTCGAGGTGGCCTATGCGACCATGGCCGCTGGCCTATTGTTAGGAGCGGCCGCGAGCTGGCATTATGCGCGTACGGTGTTGCGTGCCCGAGCGGCGTCAGCCGATAAATCTTCCAGTACCCGCGCAAGCTGACGTGTAATATCGGTAAGTGAAGCAGTAAGCGTCCGGTCGCGCCGGTGGGCCACCGCAATACGGCGCGCTAACACCCACGGCACGGGCTCGCCCAGCAAATATATCTCGCCCGCGGCCTGAAATGGCCGGACCATGTCGTAGGGCAATGCGGCAACTCCTTGCTGCACACGCACCAGGTTGAGCATGACCTCCGGGCTGGTGGAGTAAAACGTTGGCTTTGGCTCGATGCCACGGCGGTGTAGCGCCTCGTATACCACTTGCGAGGTGGCGGATGGCCGGTCATAACTGATGAAATTGGGTAAAGAGCCATGCCGAAGCGCGGCGCGCAGAGCCGTGCGCTGTACCGCATGACAAACCACTACGAACGGTTCATCCGCAAGCGGGGTAAGGGTGATGTCTGCCGGCACGGAAGGCGTGCGCGCTACCACCACGGCCATGTCTTGCTCGCCACGCTCGACGGCGGCGAGCAGGTTGCGTGAGTTATCTACCACAAGTGACGTCCGGCCGCCGGATATTGCCGCCGGCAGCCCGTTGCCCGGCGTAAACAACGTGCTTGCCAGGCTGTCGATCATGCCTACCGAAAGAGCAATGTCGGCCTGGGCGAGTTCGGCCAGGCGCAGTTGCAAATCGTCGGTGTTGGCGGCGAGCTTTTTGGCCGCGGCGTAAGCCAGTTTGCCGCCCGGCGTGGCTGCCACCGGCCGGCTGCCTCGGACATATAACGGCGTATTAAGCTCCCGCTCCAGCTTGGCAATGCTCACCGACAGCGCCGGTTGCGAAATATGCAGCTCCCGCGCGGCACGTGTAAATCCACCGGCATCGAGTAAGGCGGCAAACTTCCGCAGACGGTCTTCCATATACATATATTATACATTCATCTAAATTATATATTTGAGTTATAAATGGCCGGCCGCTACTATGCTACCGATAAGGAGCGAGCAATATGAAACGTCATTCCATAAAAGTAGCGATAGTAGGCGTCGGCAACTGCGCGTCGTCACTGGTACAGGGCATTTATTATTACCGCGACGCCAAGCCGGATAGCTTTGTGCCGGGCGTGATGCACGTGAACTTCGGCGGATATCATATCCGGGATATCGAAGTGGTGGCTGCGTTTGACGTGAACGCCGAAAAAGTCGGCAAGGATGTGGCCGAGGCGATATATGTAGAGCCGAACAACACCGCCGTATTCGCGGTGGTGCCGAAGCTGGGGGTAAAGGTATGCAAAGGCCCGGTGCTGGACGGCGTAAACAAATACACGGCGCCATTGGTCGGTGTGGACGAGGCCCAAAAGCCTGCCGATGTCGTGCAGGTGCTAAAAGACAGCGGCGCCGAGGTGGTTATCAATTATTTGCCGGTGGGTTCACAAGCGGCGACCGAGTTCTATGCCCAGGCGGCGATTGATGCCGGCTGCGGCTTCGTCAACTGCATTCCGGTGTTCATTGCTTCCAACCCCGTGTGGGCCAAAAAATTTGCCGACGCTGGCTTGCCGGTCATCGGCGACGATATTAAGGCGCAGGTGGGCGCTACCATCGTGCACCGCACGCTCACCAACCTCTTTTTAGACCGCGGTATGAAAATTGAGCGCACGTACCAGCTCAACACTGGCGGCAACACCGATTTCTTGAACATGCTGGAGCGCGAACGGCTCGCCTTTAAAAAGATTTCTAAAACCGAAGCTGTTCGTTCCCAAATTGAGGCGCGCGGCCAAACGATTGCCGACGATGATATCCACGTCGGTCCGTCCGATTATGTGCCGTGGCAGAAAGACAACAAAATTTGCTTTCTGCGCATCGAAAGCAAACATTTCGGCGACGTGCCCATGAACCTGGAGCTGCGCCTGAGCGTAGAAGACTCGCCAAATTCGGCGGGTGTGGCGATTGATTCTATTCGTTGCCTCAAGCTGGCCTTAGACAATCATTTGAAAGGCGCAATTCTGGAGCCGGCGGCCTACTTTCAAAAGCATCCCCCTAAGCAAATTGAAGACCGCGCGGCGCGCGAGCTGGTAGAGCAATACATTGCCCGCTACGGCCACGCGGGGAAAAAGACCGCCCGCGGTTAAATCGGACGCTCTTTTAGCTTTAAAAGATAGCCGATATAGCTCGCCACCACATGCACGGCGAGCCAGAGCACGATGAGCCACATGTACTGCCACAGCGTCAATGTTACGAACGGAAGGGTGGCAACTGCCCCGCCGATGATGTAATCGGTTTGGTCGAACGGGAACCACCCCTGGCCGGGCGCCACGCCGCGCTGGCGCTTGAAAAAACTCTCGATGGCGTCGCCGCCCAGTGCTCCCAGGCCGAACAATGGCCCGAGGATGAGTGTCGGCAAATGCACGTAATCGACCTGCGCCGTGAGGGTGTGCAGCGGGTGCCAGTGCGCTATCAAGAGCTGTTGCAGCCAGAGCGCGAGCGTTGAAGCCAGCAGGCCGGCAATGAGTCCGCGCCAGGTTTTGTGGGCGCCAAGTATTCGTTTGCCACGAAAATGGAAGCCGAAATCCATCGGCGCTTGCCACTGCCGCAGGCCCGGCAGCGGCGCGACCAAAATGGGCATCACATTGGCAGCCGCAGCCGGCAGAAAGAACCACAGAGCAAAAAAGACATCTCTAAGCATAACGACGGCCTGCCTTACGCAACCTATTATACTTCGGATACAGCCCGCCGATAAGCCCGACAGTCCGGCGCTGGTAGTGAGCAGATTGTAACAATCGTGCCAGGTTTTGCGCCGTTGGCGGCTGGCCTATGATGCTATACGTCCGTCCCCAGCCACGCCGCCCATGCGCATCGCTGCTGGCCGCGCCCGGCTTGCGGTGTGCTGCCGCCCAAGCCGTGGCTTCGCGGCTTTTGTTCTGGAATAATGCCCGGCCGTTATATGTTTCTAGCACATCTACGTGCGGTGCAATGCTGTCCAGCGGCCCGGACTGCACGCCGCTGCGCAGCGTTTCAAACGGGTGCGGCACGTACACCAGGCCGTGCTGGGCGCGAACGCACTGCACCGCTTCGGCCAGCGGCAAACCGGCAGGCACCGGCCGTTCTAAAAACAGGCCGATAACTTCGCCCTGCTGCGTGGTAATTTCTTCGCCGACGATAATGGCCTGGCCGAGTTCGGCGTGAGCGGCTAGGGCAAAATCGATGCGGTTGTGGTCGGTGATGGCAATGTAGTCGAGTTGCCCGGCGGCAAGCATCCGGCGATAATGTTCCAGCGTAAGCGAGCCATCGGGTGAGGCAACCGAGTGGGTGTGCAGGTCGATTTTATACATGACGAAGCGCCTTGCTAATGCGCACCAGCCGTTGCAGCGCAGTATAGCTGGCCAGCACGGCGATGACGCCCGCCACAATAGCCAGTTGGTGCGCCACCAGCCCGACGATAAGCACAAAAATGCGCAGCTCGAAGGTCAGGAGGCCGTCCTTAAATAGCTTATTGAGCGTGGCGTGCGGTATGGCTTGTCCGCGGGCGGCTACCGCGGCCTCACCCTTCGCCTTGATGTAGCTCACGCAGAGTGACGCGCCACACGCCGCCACTGCCACGGCGGCGAGCGTCGGATGGCTGCCCTGAGCCAGAGCATAGGCGATGCCCGCATACAGCATCACCTCTTTCATGCGGTCGGTAGAGGCGTCCAGCAGCATGCCATTCTCGGATGCCCGGTTTTGCAATCGCGCCAGCTCACCGTCCAGTGTATCGAACAGGCCGAATATAAGTAATAAAACAGCAGCCAGGATATTGAAATGCCCGAGAGCGATAAGTACGGCAATGGGGATGTGTGCCAGTGTGCCCACAATGGTTACGGTATTGGCGCTGAGCCGCCCGCCCGTTGCCCGGTTAAGGATGCGCGCACATACGCGCACGATGGCCCGGATGCGCACCCTAATCGCTTCCACAACCTGATTCATCACCAGCATTGTACCATAGCCTCCTGTGCCGGCGCGTGGGGCGAATCTGGTATCATACAGGCATGATTGTGTTGCCTATCGCGCTGCTTTCGCTGTTTGCCTTGGTGGGCGCTGCGTATATCACCAACCCGTTTAGCCGGTTTACCATAATTAAGCGGCCGTTCGTCATCGAATTGGTCATGGGAGCGTTCCAAGCAGTGAACCACAATCACCGCCTGCGTGTGGCCCAGCGCTGGTGGTGGCGGTTATTTGCCACCCTGAAGTGTTTTATTCATATATTAGAGACGCGATATGTAAAAAGCACGCGCTCTGAAACTAATACGCTCGACGGCATTATCGATGTTATCCACCGAGAGCGGTTCAACCCCGAAAAACTGTTGCTGACCTCTGGTGACCATTTTAGCAATCTGTTTGTCCGCAACCTGGGTGTATTTTATTATCCGATGTGCGATGGGCGTATCCCCAGCGACCCTGAAGATTGGCATAACCGGCAGGTAAGCTATCTGCAGACGGTTGCGTACGCGCTGGGAGTGTTCGAGAAATATCCGGTGCCCACGACGACCATTGTGCCAACGGGCGCCTACCGGGCCACGTGTATGAATTATTGGCGGTATCCGTCCGACACGGTGTACGGGCTGTTGTATGCGCTCGCCGCTTTACTTGGCAAGGAAGAAGCAGCACCCACTAACTATGCGCCCAAGAAGCAACAACTCGACACTCCGTTGGCTGCTGACCTTCTCCTGCAAGAATATCGCGGTACGCTTATCCAGCTGTACAATCATTATCGCACAACGGCGTTCGACGAAGCGGCCGGCCTGCTGCGCCGCGATGTGTACTTGTGCGGCGCCAAAGATATCACCCGCCGCGCTTGCTCGTTTTACGACAACGTGGTGTTTTGGAAAACCACCGAGCTGGCCATGGAGCTGGGCTTGCTCGACCGCGACGAATCCTTTTTGCGCCGGCTCAAACGCAATATTCTTACTACCTTCTGGCTGGAAAAAGAAGGGTATTTTTTGGAAGAACTGTCTGACGCTGCCCGTGAACAGGCGTACTATTCCTCGGACTGGCTCATCGTGCTGGTAACCGGCTTTTTGGACCCGGCCAAGAAAAGCGAGCGGCACTATTTTGAACGCAGTGTAGCGTACATCCAGCAGGCGGGCGTCGATGCGCCCTTGCCGCTGAAGTATCAGGCCGAAGCACACGGGCACAAGCAGTTCTTTTTGGCCCGCATCGCCTTTGCCTCGTATCAACGTGATACGGTGTGGAGTTTTTGGG
>DATGEW010000075.1:0-2695 GCA_035309745.1 Saccharimonadales bacterium (SeqCode) | reverse complement strand
TTGTGCCTGCCGTCGCGGTATATGTCTACCGAAGACGCCGTAAAGTTGGCCGAGGTCTGGCTGGCCACGCCGTTCGCCGGCGCGGCACGCTTCAAGCGGCGCATTAAAGAACTCGACGAACTGCAATAAAAAACCGGCCCTGTGGCCGGCTCTTTACTGCAAAGCCTAAAGTTACAAACCTTTTAAAATAACACCCAAATGCTTACTGGGCGGCGGCAGTTTGACTTCTTTAGGTGCTGGCTTTCCTGAAGCCATAACCTATAACCCTTTCCAGACAACCGAAAGATGTTTGCTTGGCTTGGGTAGCTTCACCGCTTTGGGCTGGGAAGTCGACTTGGCTTGAGAGGACGTGACCTTATCCATACCTATAGTATAAACAAAAGCGCCAAAAAACCCAAGCCTGTTAAGAGGACGGAGAGGAGACAGGCACGCATGCGGCTACGATTGAGCCTGACATTATGATGGATAGCGGCTTCGGTATCGGCCAGCAACTGGAGAATGAGTATTTGGCGGTCCATGTTGAGGTATTCCGGCGTGTCGTCAACATCGGGCATGCCAGCGTACCGGCGGGGCCAAATAGAAAACATGTCCAGTAAGAACGACAGTGCGAAAGGTGTATAGAGCAGCACGAACTCCCACAGCGCGGCCTTTAAGTCGGCCTGGTCAATAAAAATAAGAATGGCGATGTTAGCGCCGAGCACGGCCAGCGCCTTGGCGTCGATGCCGTCGCTATCGGACATCGTTTGCCCTAGGCGGTTTTGCTGTACGCCGAGTAATGGTTCGAGGTCTTGTTCGTTTGCCATAAGCAGTATAATCTTAACAGTAGATACTAGCGAGTATACATCATGAAGGCCACCATTTGCCCCACGGTTTTATCCGGAGATGCTGACGAATATCGTGAGCAGATGGAGCGCATCGCGCGATTTGCCACGCGAGTGCATATTGACCTTGCCGATGGTATGTTTGCGCCCACCAAAACTATTTCTATAAACAAAGTGTGGTGGCCGGGCGGTGTGCGCGCCGACCTGCACGTGATGTACAAAGAACCGTTCAAGCACACCAAAGCGCTGTTCGAGCTGCATCCGCAGCTTATTATTGTGCATGCCGAGGCCGACGGCGATTTTATTTCGTTTGCCGAAGCGGCGCACGCTGCCGGCATTGGAGTAGGCGTGGCGCTCAAGCCCGAGACGCTGCCGCAGGCCATCGAGCCAGCCCTCGATTACATCGATCACGTGCTATTGTTTTCCGGTCACCTCGGGCACTTTGGCGGCCAGGCCAACACGCATTTGCTTACCAAGGCGCTGTATTTGCATCATGTAAAGCCGGAGTTGGAGCTGGGCTGGGACGGCGGCATTAACCTGGCCAATGCCCGGACGCTGGCAGCGGGCGGCATCGAAGTGCTCAACGTTGGCGGCTATATTCAGCACGCCGCTGACCCCGGCGGTGCCTTCCACCAGCTCGTACAGGCCGTGCGCTAGCCTGCCGGTAGGGCCACCGGCCAACATCACAGATATGCCTTGGCGCAGTCTGATATAATCATAACCAGCATATGAGACAAATATTTTCTATTGAAGCATTGGAACTCAAGGCCAACGAAATCCGAGCCGACATTATTAAGATGTTGGAAACCGCGGGCAGCGGCCATCCGGGTGGTTCGCTGGGGCAAGCCGATATTTACACCGCGCTGTACTTTAATATTATGAAACACGACCCGCGCAACCCGGACTGGAACGAGCGGGACATTTTAGTGCAAAGCAATGGCCACACCTGCCCGGTGCGCTACGCCGCTATGGCGCACGCCGGCTATTTTGACCGTAAAGAGCTGCTTACGCTGCGGAAATTCGGCTCGCGCCTACAGGGCCACCCGGAGCGTACCAAGTTACCGGGGCTGGAAACGACCAGCGGACCGCTCGGTTCGGGGTTGAGCCAGGCTGCGGGCATGGCGCTGGCCCTGCGCATCAATAACCAAATGCACCGCTGGGTGTATGTGACTACCGGCGACGGTGAGCTGGATGAGGGCAACAACTGGGAAGCAATTATGCTGGCGGCAAAGTATAAGCTCACCAACATGATCGTGATTGTTGACCGCAACAACATTCAAATTGACGGCCCCACCGAGACTGTTATGCCGCTCGAAGATCTGCGCGGCAAATGGGAAAGCTTTGGTTGGCACGTGCTGGAGATTGACGGCAACGACATTGAGGCGGTCATCGACGCCGTAAACATGGCCAAGGCGATCGTGGAAAAGCCGGTCGTTATTTTGGCCCACACCATACCAGGTAAGGGGGTGGATTTCATGGAGTACGACTTCCACTGGCACGGCGTCGCGCCGAACGTCGAGCAAGCTAAAAAAGCGCTGCGCGAAATCCACACGCTGCAAGGCAAGATAAAGAGCGAGAACGATTAATATGAGCGACATGCATTTGGTTGATGACATCCGGGCAAAAGGCATCAAACTGGAGTCTATCCGTGACGGCTTTGGCCGCGGGCTGCTGGCGGCGGGCAAGCAAAACGACCAAGTTGTGGGCGTCTGCGCCGATCTTACCGATAGCACCAAAATGAGTTTATTCGCAGAGGCCTTTCCGCAGCGCTTTATCGAGGCAGGCATAGCCGAGCAAAACATCGTGACCGTGGGTGCGGGTTTGGCCGCAATGGGCAAAGTTCCATTCGTGAGCAGTTACGCGGCGTTTTGTCC
>DATGEW010000074.1:0-9283 GCA_035309745.1 Saccharimonadales bacterium (SeqCode) | reverse complement strand
CGGTGTGGTCATCGATAAGCTTTACTAAACTATCTACATCTACCACGCCATTGGATGTTACTGGCGCAATACGGTGGTCAAACTGCTGGGCGGTGGCGAGCACCGACTCATGCTCAATAACCGTGGTTACGATGTTGCCGTCCGGAAACCGGGCCAGCACGCCGCGAATGGCCAGGTTGTTCGCCTCGGTTCCGCCAGCAGTAAAAATAATTTCTGTAGGGCGAGCACCCAGCCAGTGCGCCACTTTTGCGCGTGCGGCCTCAATATCTGTATGCACCGCTTGCGCAGCGGCATACGTGGCCGACGGATTAAAAAAACGCTCGCCAAAATACGGCTGCATCGCCGCAAACACCGCCGGATCTACCGGCGTGGCGGCAGCATAATCGAGATAGGTTTGCTGGGTCATATGTACTTATTATATTAGAAAACTACATCGCGACGCCGCTATATAACTCAGCCCTAATTCGCTCATAGTAAAGCGTCATAGCTTTGCGAAAATGACGGGTCTCTTCCAGGCTTAAACGCTGATACGGCTGCCCGTCCTGAGCCTTAAAAACACCTTGGGGGCGTACGTCGTACCGTGTAGTTACCGCGTGGTGTCTGCCTTGAGAATCCACCCATTCCTCGTGCCACACCCAGGTGTGCTGGTCTAAGCAAAAAAACTCCCGACGCCCATTCTGTGGGATGGGACCAAAGAGTTTTCCCCCAATCTCGGCCTCACGCCGGATTAGGCTACGGTATTGTTGGGCGCGCTTATCGGCCCGATTCTGAGCTAAAAACCCGCCAAACAGCCGGTGCATCACGCCGCCGCTCCGGGTAATATAGCCGCTCCCGCAGCGAGTGCCGCCTCATTCGTATCACAAGCGGGTTGTCCATTAGCGTATGCCTCAGCTACGACTCGTAATCGCGTTGCGAGCATCTGTTCTACGCCTGCTGATTGTATTTCGGCATTTAAAGCCATATTTTCCTCACTATACGCCGAAAAGCTTGCGGGCGTTGGCGGTCGTAGTTTGAGCGAGGTCGGTGAGACGCTCGCCGCGGAGATGGGCCAAAAACTCTGCCGTCACGCACGTGTGCTTTGGCTCACAGATGGTATCACGGAATGGGTAAGGTGTCAAGAAGGGCGCGTCCGTTTCAAGGAGTAAACGATTCGAGGGCACGGCCTTGGCGGCGTCAAGCTGCTCCTGCTTTTTGGTGAACGTCATAATACCGTTGAGCGCCACATACAGGCCGCGCGCCAGCGCCTCATCCAACTCTTTTTGGGTGGCCGTAAAGCTGTGCACGACTCCGCGGACCCCTTTGTATTCGTCGAAGATGGGCCAAAAGTCACCGAAGGCCTCGCGTACATGAAAGACCATCGGAAGGTCATGCGCAAGCGCCAGCTCAAACTGGAAGCGCAGGATTTTTTCTTGGTCACGCTTGGGTGAATGAGTATAAAAATAATCCAGCCCGCATTCGCCGACAGCTACGATATTTGCGCGGACCGGTTCGCTCGCCAACAGCTCCTTAAATTGGGCAAGGAGTGCCGGGTCTTTCAGATGTGCGGCGGCTTCGTGCGGATGGATGCCGATGCTGGCCCAAACGTTCTGGTGTTTGGCCGCGAACTGGACGGCTCGGCCACTGTCGGCGGTGGTACAGCCCACGCACAGCAGCCTCGTGACACCCGCCTCATGTGCGCGGGCCAGTATTGCTTCGGGAGCGGCATCAACGCAGGCGGCGAGCTTCGCCCACAGGGCACGCGTGGGGTCATCGCCGTCCATCGGCCGGGCGGCCTCGTGGATATGACAGTGCGTGTCAAACAACTCCATATGCAATTTGTATTACTTCTCTAAGGCGGCGACCATGCCGGCCACGCGCTCGTTTACCACTCTTTGGGCGAAATACTGGTCGTACGTTTTGCGGCCTTCGCGGCCAATGGCGCGCAACTCGCGGCGGTGTTCGTAGCCCCACAAAATGGCGTCGGCCAGCGCTTGGGCGTCGGCCTGCTCTACCACCAAACAGTTTCGCTTATCGTAGAACTGCTGGTTGACCTCGTTGCGGCCCACGACCACCGGAGTTTCACAAGCCATGAATTGCGTGGTTTTGCCGTTTACCACAAATTTTGATTGCAGCGTGCCGCCAAAAGGACCGCCCAAGGCCAGATCGGCATCGCAAATAATGGGCGGGAACTCGTCAAATGGCAACCAGTCTTTATGCGCCACGTGCGCGCCCTTAGCCTGCGCGGCGGCGACCTTTTCGGCGGTGGTGCTGCGGCCGCCCAGCAGCAAAAATTGGATGTCCGGGTATTTGGCAAGCTTCACAGCGGCGTCCAGGACGTAATCGATGCCGTGCAGCGGCAGCATTTTGTTGCCGTAGTAAAATACCCGGAATTGCTTATCGGTTCTCGGGCGGCGTGGGCCGGCATCGGGCCGGAAGATGGTTTCGTCGGCAGCCATGGGCAGCACAATGTAGCGTTTTTCTACATCCAGCCCCCAGATCTTGGCAGAGTAGGCGGCATGCGGCTCGGTGTCAGCCAGCACAAATCTGGCGCGGCGGACGAAGAAGCCATACCACGCCACAAACAACTTATATAGGAAGGTACCTTCCTTAAGTTTCTTGTGCTCGACCATCCATTCGGCAAAATTGACGAGTTCGTCGAAGACCAGGGGCTTGCGCCCGGCAATCAGCCACATATACAGCATGATTTCGTACGACCGGAACGTGGTAATGTACGCGTCCGGCCGCTCAGTAAAACGCAATTTTAACACCTTCCAAAAGACTTCCGGGAAGCGC
Source organism: Saccharimonadales bacterium (SeqCode) (assembly GCA_035309745.1). Lineage (GTDB taxonomy): Bacteria > Patescibacteriota > Saccharimonadia > Saccharimonadales > UBA4665 > PMNU01. Next base: position 6,511 of record DATGEW010000074.1, on the reverse strand, counting down.
AAGATGCCCTTTTGCTTGTTTTTAACCACGATGAGCTCAACACCGGGCACACTGGCCAGTGCGGTACGCAAGGTACGCGCCCTAACGTAATCGGGTTGCCAGTAACAGGTAATAACTGCTATCTTCATATCTTGATGTCTTATGCGTGCTGCTCGGCGGCGACGTCGTGCTTGGGGAACAAGGTACCGGCAATGGGTTTTACCTGCCCTGTTTCGAACACGGCCTTTATTTTAGCAGCCGTTTCAGGCAAAAACGGCGTGAGCAGGTCGGCAATTTCCAGCAAGCAGCCGGCCTGGTAAGCCAACACTTCGGCGAGGTGATCTTTGTCTTCGGGATTTTTGGCAATTTCCCAGGGTTTTTCTTCGTCGATGTACTGGTTGAGGCCGCGCACCTGGTCCCAAATGCGGTCCAAGGCCCGGTCGAAGCGGCACTCGATAAGGGCATCGTCCACTTCTTTGCGATCGTGCTCGGCGGCGGGGATAGTGCCGATGAGTCCGTTTTGGTACTTTTGGATCATGGCGGCGGTACGCTGCACGGCATTACCGAGCTCGTTAGCCAGCTCATTGTTGTAGGCTGCATCAAACGTGTCCCAGCTGAAATCGCCATCGTTGTAGCTAGGGATGTGGCGCAAAAAGTAGTAGCGGAACGCGTCCACGCCATATTTATCTACCACATCTTTCGGCGAGATTACATTGCCGAGCGATTTGCTCATCTTTTCGCCTTCCACAGTAATAAAGCTGTGCACGTACAGCTGCTTGGCCAGCGGCAAGCCGAGGCTCATGAGCATTGCCGGCCAGATAGCGGCGTGGAAACGGGTGATGTCCTTGCCCACCACCTGCACGTTTGCTGGCCAGAAAGCCCTAAAATCGGCGCCATCGGGGTAGCCGAGCACGGTAAGGTAGTTCATGAGCGCTTCGACCCAGACGTACATCACCTGTTCGGGGTCGCCGGGTACGGGGATACCCCAATCGAGCTTGGCTTTGGGCCGCGAAATGCTGATGTCTTCGAGGCCCTCTTTCAGCACGCTCAAGATTTCGTTGCGCCGTGTTTCAGGAATAATCTGAAACTCGTCGGATTCGATCTTTTCACGGATACGGTCATTGTATTTACTGAGGCGGAAAAAGTAATTTTCTTCTTCCAAACGCTGGTACGCTTGCGGATGGTCAGGCTTCATGCGCGCCGGGTCGGCCTGCGCTTCGGGTATGAATTCTTCCTGGCGGACATCGTACCAGCCGATATATTTGGCCTTGTAGATATCTTCGCCCAGCGCTTTCCAGATGAGCGCCGCGCGCTTTTCATGCTCCGGGTCGGTCGTGCGCACAAAGCGGTCATTGCTGATATTAATATCTTGCAAGAGCACCGTGAACAGCGTGCTGATCTCGTCGGCAAATGCTTTTGGCGTCTTGCCGGCCTCGGCCGCTTTTTGGGCAACCTTGGTGCCATGTTCGTCGGTGCCAGTGCAGTAAATCACTTCGTCCCCGCGCTGGCGGGCGGCGCGAGCCAGCACGTCTGCCTCTAAAAGTTCCATTGCGTAGCCAATGTGCGGCGCAGCATTCACATAGGCAATAGAGGTCGTAATATAGTATTTCATGGTTACAGTCTACCTGTTTTAGCGTTGATCGAAAAATAAAATAAAGAGAAACTATGCCCGGCCGGGCATCAAACGCATCGTAACCATGGATTGGAAAGCGCGCATAGCAAGGTAATTATAGCATCGTTTGCCCGTATTAAAAGAGGGTGGCCTGGGCAGGTGGCTCCGGCGTTGCAAGATTGATATGCAGATGCTCCGCCAGACGCCCGATAAACGGCGCCTGACCTTTTACGAGCTTCGTGGCAGCAGTGGCTAGCGGAACCCAGGCCACGCGGTCACACTCCGGGAACTCCTGCTGCACGCCGGACTTTGGCGGCCACTCCATCGTAAATGTATTGCTATGGAAGCGTTCCAGATCGAAGTCGCCCGCCACGGCGAAGAGCTGGACCGCCTTACCGCTGGACTGCTTTACTGCACCCAGGTCAAGATAGTCGCCGGTGGGCGGCGGGGCGCCCACCTCCTCGGCAAATTCACGTTTGGCCGCAGCCAGTGGCTCTTCGCCCGATATATACTCGCCTTTGGGCGCCGACCAACTCCCCAGGTCTTTCTTCGCCCAAAACGGTCCGCCTGGATGCACTAAGAGAACCTCCACGCCGCCAGGTCCCTGGCGATACAGTAGAATACCCGCACTCTGTTTCGCCATGTCTTGCTCTAACTAATCAAACAGAGAGAACGCCGGGTGGTTGAATATACCGCCCGAGCCCATAACACCAGCTTCGGGTACAACCTCAACTCGATACCTAGTGCCGTTCAGTACGCTATATGCAATAACATGACTACCTGTGTCACATACCCGCTTCCAGCTGTTCGTATAGCTACCACCGGATGAGGGATAAAAACGCACATGATAGTAAGCACACTGATCATAGACATCACCCTGTTGTCTCCAATCTATTCGGGTGCCCGTAATGTTTATGTCATTACAGACCGACCAGCTTGGGACAGTAAGGACTGTTGTATCATAGTACTGCCAGGACGGATCCAACGTCTCATTGGTTTTATCCACGTTATACCACCGGCAGCTTGATGCACTGGCCTGACCAACTGCCAGCCCTGCGTTTAACCCCGCCGTTGTAAATAGTAGCGTCGCGACGGTGAGTACAACCTTGCGCCATGGTAGTTTGATGTGTTTCATATGCCCCCTTCCCTTTATGCAGTTTTAAAATGCTTACGCATTATATATTGGGAAGGGGCAAAGTGCTAGCGGTTTATTTACAATGTGCGCGTCACAGTGAGTTATTGCGACGAGGCGTCGACGTCTTCGGCGCGTTTGGAGCGCTTAGGCAACTGTGTTGAAAGAAGCAGGGCGAACACGGCAGCGCCAATTGTCGCAAACATGCCGGTGCGCACGCCTGATACAATGGCATGGTTCTTAATGCGCGTGACCTCAGCGGCGGCCTGGGGCGGCAAGACGCCACCGGCGCCATTATTGGTGCCCAAGCTGGAAGCCGCAGCGGTTATGTCGGCGGTAAGCTGTGGTTTCGCAGCAGGCAGCACGACGCCGCTGGCGGTAACATCACTGCGGAGTTGCGAGGTAAGCGCCGCGATCAACAGTGCGCCAATCAGCGCCTGCCCTAAGCTGGCCCCCACCTGCCGGAAGGTATTGTTTACGCCCGATGCTTCACCCGCTTCTTCCACCGACACCGCCGATAGCGTCAAATTCGCCAGCTGCGAAAATGCCAGCCCAAATCCAAGCCCAAACAGCGCCATGCCCGGCACCAGATGCCGGGTTGTTGCCAGCACTGTCACTTCGGAACGAAGTAATAGCGCACCGGCCAGCACACCGACAAACCCAATTTGAATAAGATATCGCGGCGGCACATTCTTTTTACCAGCCAGCACACCGGCAAGCGGTGCCGCGACCAGCACCGCCAGCGAAAACGGCAACATTGCCAGTCCGGCATGGAACGCATCTTTGCCCAGCATGCCTTGCAAAAGCACGGGCAATACGAATACCAGGCCCATCTGCGTCATGGCGGCAATGGCAACGACACTTACACCGGATACGAACTGCCGGTTTTTGAGCAACAGCGGCGATACCAGCGGCACTCGGCCCCGCCGCGCCAGCGTCCGCTGCCGCCACACAAACCCGGCGATAAATAACACCCCGATGGTAATCGCGTACAAACTAATGGACACTCCATGCAACCCGAAGTGATGTCCGAAAATTTCATACGCCATTTTCGCTTTCACCCAACCATACGTCGACGACTCAATGATCCCGTACACCGTGCTACTCAGCCCGATCGCCGACAATACAATACTAAATATGTCGGGTCGGTGCGGGTCGCGCTCGCGCGATTCCTGAATAGTGCGCGAGCCGGCCAACAATAGCAGCACCACGAACGGATTGATAAGATAGTTCCAACGCCAGCTGTAGTGCGTCGTAAGCCAGCCGCCCACCAACGGCCCGATGGTGGCTGCTGCACCAGCCAGCGCACCCCACACGCCAAAGGCAATGGCGCGGTCTTTACCCCGATATTCCGAAAGCAGCAGCGAGGCAGTAGCCGGCATCATCATGGCCGCGCCAGCGCCCTCCACCAACGAAACGCTCACCATGAGCATGGGCGCCGAATGTGCTACCGAGGCCGACAGCGACCCCAACGCAAACACACAAGCGCCAATTAAAAACATGCGTTTGCGCCCAAAGGTGTCGCCCAGCCGCCCGCCGGTGATCGTAAACGCCGCCAGCATAAGCGAATAACCGGTAATCACCCACTGTACCGCCTTCAGGTTCGTATGCAAATCACCGATGATCGCCCGGATGGAGACATTCAAGATGGTGGTATCCAGCACAATGATAAACAGCGCAGCGGCCATCACCACCAGCGGCAACCATTTCCGAATACCCGTTTTTTCGCCCACCAATCACTCCATTTCTTTATAGTAAATCAGGCAGGCCCAGCCGGGTTGCCACCCGGCCCACGAAAGCGGCCGCCCATATGTATTCGTCGGTTTTCGGTCCATACCAAGCATCACTCGAGCCACGAAGGGCAGTGATCTGTCCAGATACTATAGTCATTTCCGGCGGGTCGTCCACGTAAAGGCCTGCAAGTGGAGGCCGCCCCTTGGGAGCATCTTCGTCGGCGACTACAATAAGGTTAGCCCCCGGAAAGGTGTCTTCTAATTCTTCCTCTACGTCGGACGGTAGCTCTACTACGCCTTCACGCTGCATTGTCTCGGACAGTTCAGGCCAGAACGGTTGCGGGACGTTGCGGAAAATACTGCGAGTAGCAAAATGCGTTACTTCCCCCGCTTCCCGCCGGCGGCTGCTTGTCTCCCCTGCCGCTTTCTTCATAGCAAGACAGTCCGCCATTGACGCTTGCCGAAAATCCTGGTCCGTCTCCAGGATCGCCTCAATAAGCCCTGGGGGTTGGAGCTCTCCCACGGGAAAATTGCTGATTGTTACCACCCGGGATGCTGCATACATTGCAGCCAACTGACGGAGATACTGTGTGCTTATGGTACGTGGATGTGTTCCATATTCTTCTGGCAGTAGCCTCAGTAGTGCGGCTCTTTCCGCATTTTCAGTCAGTGGTGCGCCCACAAAAGTACCTCCTTCGCATATGTTCAGGTGGTGCGCGGGGCGGGACTTGAACCCGCACGCCTTTTGGGCAAGAGATTTTAAGTCTCTCGTGGCTACCGATTACACCACCCGCGCAAGATGTACCTTCCTATTTTTACCACGAGGAGTAGGGTGAAGGCTATGGCAATTTGGGCAAACTATGCGTGCATCGCTTTCATCAATTACAATTGTGGAGGCACCGGCCGGAATTGAACCGGCGTACAAGGTTTTGCAGACCTCTGCGTAACCACTCCGCCACGGCGCCACACGGTGGACTACTGGGATATTGTAGCTGATCGCCTCCGCATTTGCCAAACGACCTTTCTTTCCGAAAGTATTATACTAAGAGTATGAAACAGCTACTCCACAATAAGATTTTCGTAAGCGGGGTTTCGTTGGTCGTTATCGTAAGCGTTGTGCTCGGCGCTCTGTATGCCGGCGACATGTACGCGCTGCAGCATCTGAGCTTTCAGCGAGTTACCCCCACAGCACTTGCCGCGGCCATGCGGCAAGATCATTTTTATGCGAGCTACCGCGAAAATACGCTGCTCATTAGTGGCACTGTCACCTCGCTGCACGCGCAAAATGGCGATACGGTGGTGGGCCTCAAAACGAACGACACTTACGGCGCGAGCTGCGATGTTACGGACTCCACGGACCTTTCGGTTGGCAGTACCGCCCACTTTGCCGCCCAAGCATACCAGGCCCAGCGACAGCCAGCCGGTGTACTACTGCGCGGATGCGTTATCATCCCCTAGGCTAATTTGGTCGTCGAGCTCACCTGGACAGAACTGGCGCGGTCTAGCGACCGCTTGGGGGCCGGACTGCGATACCTACCAGCTGGACCACCAGCAATGCGCCGAAACAGAGGGCCAGCGGCCCAAATGCCAGGTGCCAAAAAAAGTATAAAAAGGCTAAAACGAGCACGAGCTGCACGAAACTTAGCACGAGATGGTGAGGACGCACCTCTTCGGTGACTTCGTTCGGGGCTCCGCTGTGGACCGATGCGGCCGACACAAAGTTATCGTCCTGTTTTTCAAATCTTCCAAAAACGACAGGCGGCAGCTTGCTTGGGATAAAACCGAGATCCAGGCCCTGTGCGATGGTGTCGCCGAGCAATACGGCGGGATTTTTCTGCAGCACCACATGCAGCAGCGCAAAGGTATCCCTGGTACGGAAAATGCTAATGGGCACCCGGATCGGCTTGCTCCGTCCGGCGACGAACATGTCCATCCAGCGGCGCGCGCTCGAGCCGTACTTACCACCCCCGGCCGTCACGTGGTAGGCAATTTTTTGGATATCTTTGTAGGCAATCTGCTCGGTGGACGAAACCTGCCGGTATTCAATCGTCGAAT
>DATGEW010000073.1:0-6270 GCA_035309745.1 Saccharimonadales bacterium (SeqCode) | reverse complement strand
CGAATTGCTTCGCCGGGAAGGGGATGGCGACCATCGTTCGCACCTGGCGCTGCAAACGTATGTGTATAGCGTGCAAAAAGCCGTCGGCGCCATGGCGTCGAGCCTCGGCGGCATCGACGCGCTGGTATTCACCGGCACGGTTGGCGAGCGCTCGGCGCCCATCCGCGAGCGCATTGCCTCCCGGCTGCACTACCTCGATCTTATTCTCGACGCCGAAGCAAACACCAGCACAGAGGCTCCGCAAAAGCTCAGCGTCATCAGCCGGTTGGCTCATTCCAAGCCGGTGTACGTGGCTCCCGCCAACGAGTCGGCCGAAATTGTCCGCCACCTGACCGCGTCGTAATACCTTCCGCTATCCCGGTTATCGTGAGACAGTTTACTATCCTATTGTTAGCAAACAGTCAATTTTATGGCAGGATATTTTACCGACATATATCCGCGGCAAGCCTACACTAGAACATGCCAACCTAAGCAAAGGAGGTGCATATGGCAGACAACACAAGCAATCGTGGTTTCGCGTCCATGGATGAAGACAAGCAACGCGAAATTGCCAGCATGGGCGGCCGTGCGAGCGGCGGCAACTTTAAGAACGACCGCAAGAAGGCCAGCGAAGCCGGTAAGAAAGGCGCCAAAGCCGAACCGACCGAAGCCAAGCGCCTTGGCGGCAAACACAGCCACCAGAACGACTAGCCTGTAGCCGCACCAGCTGGAATCTGAGGGGCCGATCCAGGCCCCTCTTTAGGATACAGTTGAAACGAGGAGGTACTAATGCACACAAGGAGGAGTCTATGGCAGAGGCAGACGACGCCGTTACCCAATACACCATGCGTGACCCGCGCACGCAATATCCCGGTCCGCCATTTAATACACCGATGCAGCCCGAGCCGGGGCCGGCTGCAAACATGCGTCCCCAGCCGAAGTTGCGCCCGCGTATGTCTTTTTCGCCTCGCAGGAGTCAAGTTACATCACTGCCGAGGTGCTCGGGGTAACCGGCGGCTTCCATTTGCCGTAGACAGTTTATCTGCGCAGTGCGTGCGTGAAGTCATTTGCAGCGTTGGGCCAGGGATCAGAACCCGGCGCAAAGAGGTATGACCCGGCATCTAACTGTTGTGCGCTGAGCGGCGGAGCATTGTTGCAGGTATCAGAGCCGGGAGGCCCTACGGTTTGTGCCCCAAACACAACCCACCCGCCACCTACGCCAACTTTAGCCGTCGCGAGGCCGTCTTTGTCGGCGGGCACCAAACCGCTCACCTGCCACCCGGCCCCCACACCCGGCTCCTTAAAACCGATGCGTACACCAATGGCGCCAGGCGGAACATGAGCGCGCAGCACTAAGCCGCCACTGAGGCCGGCATTAACCAGCCACTGCGGCTCGCCAGGATCAACATATGGCGGGGTTGTGGCCCAGGGCGATGTGCAACTGTCGCGAGGTACGGGCTCGGTACCGTCGCGCAGTACCCCCGTCAGCTCCACACCACCCAGCGCAAGCACTACGACAGTTGGTATGATTGTGGCTGCCTTATGTTCGCTAACAAGCTTGCGCCAACCCCGCCGGGTGCTGGGCGATTTTGGTGGAGTTTCCGGCATGTTCATACTTTGTATTGTACACCAGCTGGGAGAACTCTAAGCGTCAACAAGTCCAGCGGCTATGCAGTTTCGCGGTATATGCTCTATCTGATAGCATTATATTAGGAAGGTAACAATGAACCCCAGCGCGTCCTATGGTCCGCAAAAGAAAGTCATCGCCACGCTGACGGTGCTGGTGGTGACTGTGGTTATCGTACTGGGGGCGAAGGCTTTGGTGCGCCGGAGTGCGGCAGTGAGCGCGAACACACCGCAAGTAACGACGCATACTGCCGTTTCGCCGCCGGCAACTGTGCCGTCCGATACGCCGGTCGCTCCAACGGCACCCGCCGCCACGCCGGCCGGCACGTACAAAGACGGTACCTATTCGGCGACCGGCACGTATGACTCGCCTGGCGGAACGGAAAATATCAAGGTGAGCGTAACACTGCAGAACGATGTAATTACGGCTACATCGGCGCAAAACCGAGCCAATGACCCTGACGGCCGAGAGTTTGAAGACGCCTTCATCATGGAATATAAGCAGTTTGTAGTGGGGAAGGATATCAGCTCGCTACAGCTCGATAATGTTGCCGGATCATCACTGACCACACAAGGATTTAATGACGCACTCGACCAAATCAAAGCACAAGCCAAAGCCTGAGCCGCAGCTTCGTTTTACTGCCATCGGCACGCAGTGGCGGATATGTATGGGTATGCCTCTGCCCGCTGCCAAACTCCGCTCCCTGCAGCTGCTCGTGCAGCGGCGTATAGCCGCCTTCGACCGGCAATATTCGCGTTTCCGCCCGGATTCTTTGGTAAGCGAAATGGCCCGCCACCCCGGCACGTACCGGCTGCTGCCCGATGCCCGGCCGATGTTGGATTTGTATGCCGACCTGTACCAGCTAACAGCCGGTGCGGTGACACCGCTGGTCGGCCAGCTGCTGGCCGATGCCGGGTACGACGCGTCGTATTCGTTCACACCGGGCAACGTGCGTCGGCCACCGGAGTGGGGCGAGGCGCTCTTGTACCAGTTTCCGACGCTTACGGTGCGCCAGCCGGTGCTGCTGGATTTCGGCGCGGCAGGCAAGGGGTATTTAGTGGATATCATCGGCGATCTTTTGGCGCAGCATGGCGTTTCCGCCTACAGCATTGATGCCGGCGGAGATATTGTGCATCACGGACCTGCCAACGAGCCCATCCGCGTCGGGCTTGAGCATCCCGCCAACCCGCAGCAGGTAATTGGCGTGGCGACCATTGCCAATCAAAGTATTTGCGGCTCGGCGCCCAACCGGCGGGCGTGGGGCGCATACCATCATATTATGGATCCGCATTCGCTGAGCTCACCGCAGCATATCCGGGCAGTGTGGGTCGTGGCCGATACCGGCCTGCTGGCCGACGCGCTGGCAACCTGCTTATTTTTTGTACCGCCCGAGCGCCTGTTAAGCCGCTATACTTTTGAGTATGCCATTGTTGCCGCTGACTTTTCGCTTGCCCATTCCGCTCAGTTTCCGGCCACGTTTTTCACCGCAGAAGGGAGTGCGTCATGATGCAGCTGGCGCGTAAACTCATCCGGCCGGTCGACGACCTGCTGAATGCCATTACCATGTACCGGCTGGTGCTGTATGGTCTAATTGTGCTGGTGATTGCCGGTGTGGGGCTCAGCTATACGCATGTGCTGCGGCTTTCGGGCACTGGTTTGCTGGTGTCGCTGGCCATTCTCGTGCCTGGCTGCTACCTGGCGCACAAGTTCATGGCCTGGATGTGGGATGCAGCCACCAACACCGAATCGTGGCTCATCACGGCGCTTATTTTGTGCTGCATATTGCCCCCGGCGACCACGCTGGCGCGCGGGCTGGCGGTGCTGCTGGCCGGCATCCTGGCCATCGCATCCAAATATATGGTGGCTTGGCGCGGCAAGCATATTTTTAACCCGGCGGCGTTTGGCGCGGTGGTTGTCGGGTTGTTTGGGCTGGTGAACGCTACATGGTGGGTCGGCAACAAATATATGCTGCCATTCACGCTGGTGCTGGGTCTGCTTGTCATTCGTAAGATGCGGCGCTTCCAACTGGTGACGGTATTTGCCCTCGTCACCATTGCCGAAATGCTTATTATTGGCGTGCACCACGGGCGTGCGGCCCAGGAGATTATTACCCAGTCGGTCAGCGCCTGGCCGTCGGTCTTTTTCGCTTCCATTATGCTGACCGAGCCGGCGACCATGCCGCCCAAGCGGGGACCGCGGTTGGTGTTTGGTGTGCTGGTGGCCGTGCTCTATGCCGCGCAGCTGCGGCTGGGCCCGCTGTTTACCACACCGGAGGTGGCGCTGGTGGCGGGTAATATTTTTGCTTTTTTGGTGAGCCCCAAGTACAAACTGCGCCTGCGTCTGCTCGAAAAGCATCAGCTGTCGGCCAACGTGTACGACTTTGTGTTTACGCCGTCTGTTCGCTCCTTCCATTTTGAGCCGGGCCAATACATGGAGTGGACGCTGCCGCACCGGCATACCGACGGCCGCGGCAACCGGCGTACTTTTACCATTGCATCGTCGCCGACCGAACCGGAAGTACACATCGGGGTCAAATTTTACCAGCCGTCCAGCAGTTTTAAACGGACGCTGCTCGCCATGGAACCGGGCCAGGCAATTACCGCCGGGCAGGTGGCTGGCGATTTCGTGCTGCCCAAAGATCCGAGCCGCAAATTGGTGTTCGTGGCCGGCGGCATCGGCATCACGCCGTTTCGCAGCCAGCTCAAATATTTGTTGGATTCCGGCCAGATGCGCGACATCGTACTGCTGTATCTGGCGCGTGATGCATCGGAAGTCAGTTACCAGGATGTGCTCCGCCAGGCGCAGGAAGAGGGCGTGCAGATTTTATTTGCCAGCAGCCCGGTCACGGCCGAACAACTGCACGCGTCGATACCCGATTACAAGGCGCGCACCTTCTACGTCTCCGGCCCGAACGCCATGGTGGAGTATTACGCGGCGTTGCTGCAAGACGCCGGCGTGGGGCCGACGCATATCGTGACCGATTACTTCTCGGGATACTAGGCCATCTCCAACCGCCGCAGGCCGTGGTACCATAGATACGATGAGTAGCAAACGCAAGCGGTTGGACATCGCTCGGTTACGCTGGCATTCGACGGTGATTTGCGGTGTAGTCGCCGCACTCCTATATAGCTCGTGGCCGCTGGGCTACATTCTAAACCCGTGGGTCGGCCGGCACGAACTCGCCAGCGAGCTGGAAGCGCCGCATCAGCCCTACGCCTGGATTTTCATTACCGCCGACGTGCTCACCGGCGTGTTTATTGTGTTTGTCGGGTTGCTGCAGCTGCGCACACGTAAAATTTCCCGTACCTTGTTTAGCGCCGTGGCTTGCTATGTGCTGTTCGGCGCACAAGTGGCCGGTGCCGCCCTCGCGCCGCTGCACTGCGACCCGGAGGTACAATATTGCGGCCCGCTGAAACACAACCCGTTGTTGGTGGTACACGGTGGATTCAGCATTTTGTCGGTCTTATGCCTGTTTGCCGCGACGCTCATTATGGCCAGTGTGGCATGGCGGCGGCGCCGGCCCATGCTGCGCGCGCTGTTTGCTGTCGTGCTGTTGGGCTGGGGCACATTCGGCGCGGGTGCCTGCCTGGAGCTGTACCTGCACATCCGCGACAATAACGTGCTGCAATACTTCTTCATAACCGTGTGTAGTATTTCGCTGGCGCTGGTAGTCGCCGCGATCGAGAACCTCTCTAAAAGAGCACCGGCTCGCCAACCCGAACCGTTGGGTGACCTGGCCTACAACGAGCAAGAGATATAACCGTCCGCGTGCGGTATAATCGTAAGCATAAGAGGAATACTCCATGTTTACCAAAAAAACCATCCGCGATATTGACGTGCAGGACAAACGCGTACTGCTGCGTGCCGATTATAACGTGCCCCTCGACGAGCACGGAAATATTACCGCAGACTACCGGCTGACGCAATCGGTACAAACCATCAAAGCGCTGCAGGAAAAAAATGTGCGGCTTATTATCTGTTCGCATCTTGGCCGGCCGGATGGCAAGCGCGACGATAAACTGAGCCTGGCGCCGGTCGCCAAAGAGCTCAGCAAGCTGCTCGGCCAGGATGTGCAGTTTGTGCACGATTGCATTGGCCCCGAAGTCGAACAAGCCGCCGCAGCCTTGCAGCCCGGCCAGATTTTACTGCTGGAAAACCTGCGGTTTCACCCCGAAGAAGAAGCCAACGACGACGGCTTTGCCGCCGAGCTCGCCAAGCTCGCCGACGTGTTCGTGCAGGATGGTTTTGGCGTGGTGCACCGCGCGCACGCCAGCACCGACGCCATCACGCGGCATCTTCCCAGCGTGGCCGGTCTGCTGCTGGAAAAAGAGGTTGACACCATAAGCAACGTGATGAATAATCCCAAGCGCCCACTCGCCGCGGTAGTGGGCGGCGCCAAAATTGCCGACAAAATCGACGTGCTCAACCGGTTTATCGAGCTGGCCGATTTTATTGCCATTGGCGGGGCCATGGCCAACACCTTTCTCGTGGCCAAAGGCATAAAAGTAGGCAAAAGCAAATACGATAAAGACGAGCTTGAGCTTGCGCACCAACTGCTCGACAAAGCTGCCGAGAAGTCTAAGGCCCAGCGCTTCACGCTTTACTTGCCGCAAGATGGCGTGGTTGCTACCACTACCGACAAAACCGCTCAAACGCGGCTGGTA
>DATGEW010000072.1:0-10211 GCA_035309745.1 Saccharimonadales bacterium (SeqCode) | reverse complement strand
AACCAGGCGCTCACCATGCTCGAAATCCGCGGCCAAATCCGCGCTTTGGGCGGCAACCATTGGACGCTACAATAACTATATATGAATCCCAAAACGGTTATCTGGATTGGCCTGCTCATAATGAGCACGCTCGGCAGCTGGCTTGGCGCGCTGGCCGCGCACGGCAATTGGCTCAGCTGGCAAAGCATCGTTGGAAGCTTTGTGGGTGCCTTCGCAGGCATTTACATCGGCTACCAAATAAATCAATACTTCGGTAATTAAAAAGAACGACCCATTAGAGCCGTCCTTCTTATTCTTAGTTGTAATATTTTACTAAGCCGCGGTAGCCAACTCGCCGACGCGGGGCGCTACAGTCTGCGTAGCCTGAAGGCGTACCGCTTCTTCTGCAGCAGCACGTCGAGCCGCGTCACGTTCAGCAGCAGCTTGTCGCTCCAGCAGTGACTGATCCTGGGCGTAGCTGGATACATCCATTCCCAATACCAGAGCCCTACCTGCAACTACATCAGCAGCGCGTGGAGCGCGTACCTCTCGGGCGTGGTGGCCCGCGAAACCGTAGTTATATGCTGACATATATTTCTCCTATGTGGGCAACACGCCAAAATAAAAACCGCTTCCTCGAATTGTTCCAAGGTAGCGGCTGTCTAATCAGCGTCTTGCCTATTAAAATTAATAGTTTTATGTGTGATTTGTGTCACACTCCACTTCTGTTTTACTCCCGCTTGCTTAGGACGTCAAGTATTTTTGTGAGATTTTTAATAGAAAACTTGCTTTTTCGGGTATCACTTGCGTATTATGAGGCGTTGCATATAAGATACATGGATACGCATGAGCAAAAATTTAGTTATTGTAGAGAGCCCGGCCAAAGCAAAAACCATCGAGAAATACCTTGGTAAAGACTATACCGTAAAGAGCAGCTTCGGGCACATCCGCGACTTGCCGAAAAAAGGCCTGAATATCGACATCGAACACGGCTTTGCGCCCACCTACGCCATCAACCCCGACAAAAAAAAGGTGGTGAGCGAACTGCGTGCAGCGGCCAAAGGCCACGAGGTTTGGTTGGCAAGCGATGAAGACCGCGAAGGGGAGGCGATCGCCTGGCACCTTACCGTAGCGCTCAAGCTCGACCCCAAAAAGACCAAGCGCATCGTATTCCACGAAATTACCAAGCCGGCCATTGAGCACGCCATCGAGAATCCGCGCACCGTGGACTTACATCTGGTAGACGCCTATCAGGCGCGGCGCATTTTGGACCGTTTGGTAGGATACGAGATTAGCCCCGTACTCTGGAAGAAAGTACGGGCGGGCCTGAGCGCTGGCCGCGTACAGTCGGTAGAAGTACGGCTCATTGTGGAACGCGAGCGCGAAATTCGTGATTTTACGCCAGAGAGCAGCTACCGCATCGTGGCGATCTTTACCGTAGACGGGCAAGAGTTAAAGGCCGAACTGGCCGACAAATTCAGCTCTAAAGACGATGCCCGCACGTTCCTGCAAGCCGCCGCCGATAGCATCTTTACCATCGAAGACATCGCCCAAAAGCCGGGCAGCCGCAACCCCGGCGCGCCCTTTACCACCAGCACGCTCCAGCAGGAAGCCGCGCGCCGCCTCGGCTACAGCATTAAGCAAACCATGACGCTGGCGCAGCGGCTGTACGAGTCCGGGCACATTACCTACATGCGTACCGACAGCACGACGCTTTCCGGCTTTGCCATCAACACCGCCAAAGAATATATTTTGAAGCAGTTTGGCGAGCGTTATCACCAGGTGCGCCAGTTTAAAACCAAGAACGAGAGCGCGCAAGAAGCGCACGAAGCCATCCGTCCCACCGATTTTGCTCACCTAGAAGCTGGAGCCGACGCCCAGCAAGTCAAACTCTACCAGCTCATTTGGCAGCGCGCGCTGGCCAGCCAAATGGCGCCGGCCGAGACCGAAAAGACCGAGGTAACCATCGGCGTTTCCAAGCGGCCGGAGAAATTTATCGCCAAAGGTGAGATCCTCAAATTTGACGGTTTCATGAAGGTATATGGCGGCGGCAAAGACGATACCCTGCTACCGCCCATTTCTAAGGGCCGGGAGCTGGCGTTAGCCACCATGACGGCCTCTGAGACGTTTAGCCGCGCGCCAGCCCGCTACAGCGAAGCTACGCTCGTTAAAAAGCTCGAAGAGCTGGGCATTGGCCGGCCAAGCACCTATGCCAGCACCATTTCTACCATCCAGACACGTGAATATGTGGTAAAGCAGGATCTGGAAGGCGCCGAGCGCAACGTGCAAACTCTGACCCTGGCCGGCGGTACGATTACCGAAGCCGAGACCGCCGAAATCACCGGCGCAGACCGGAATAAACTCGTGCCCACCGCGGTCGCCGAAGTCACTACCGACTTTTTGCTTAAATATTTCCCCAGCATCGTAGACTACGACTTTACCGCGACGGTAGAGGGCGACTTCGACCGCATCGCCGAAGGCCAAGAGTCTTGGGAGAAAATGATTTCGAACTTTTACAAAGATTTGCACCCGCTTATCGAAAAATCCGAAGAAGCATCCCGCGCCGAGGTGTCGCAAGCCCGCGAGCTGGGCACCGACCCCAAAACCGGCAAGCCCATTCTGGCGCGCTTTGGCCGCTATGGCCCCATGCTCCAACGCGGCGAGACCGAAAGTGAAGAAAAACCAGCTTTTGCGCCGCTACCCGAAGGCGCCACCCTCGAAAACGTCACGCTGGAGCAAGCACTGAAGATGTTTGAACTGCCACGCACCGTGGGTACAACCGCCGACGGTCAGGAAATAAAGGCCAACATTGGCCGTTTCGGGCCGTACATCCAGGTAGGCAAGGTGTTCGTCAGCATTAAGCCGCAAAGTCCATTCGATGTTACCGAGGCCCAGGCGCGCGAACTCTATGCCGCCAAACTCGAAAAAGAGGCCAACAAATATATCCAACAGTTTGCTGGTGGTATCAGTGTGGCGAACGGGCCGTACGGGCCGTACATAACCAACGGCAAAAAGAATGCCAAAATCCCTAAAGATGTTGATCCGGCCAAGCTCACCGAGGACGAGTGCAAAAAAATGCTCGCCGAAGCGCCGGAACGCAAACGGCGCTTTACTCGCCGCCGAAAAACAACGTAGTTTTTCCACAAGTTTGCCCCTTAAGCAAGATATTTTCTAGCGATATTTCTACAACACAAAGTCCTTGTGTCTGTCCATTTCGTGCTACAATATTTTTAGTTCGAACTAGCACTTGACATTTTTACTCGTTAGTTTTATAGTTATATGAAACAGAACGACTTAACAGATAGGGAAAGCAGCAATGGCCAACACCGCCACAAAAAAAACGGTGCTCGATACCGAAAAATTCGTTCAAGACATCTTACGCAGCGTGGAGCGCGAGCGCGAGCGCGAAATTGTGGCGCGCCGTTTCGGCTTGTTTGATCGCCGCGAGACACTGGAGCAGATTGGTGAGCTACTCGGTATTACTCGCGAGCGCGTCCGCCAGCTCGAAAAATCTGTTGTTTCACGATTCAAAGCCCAGGCAGAGAAGGGGGAGCTTCCTCATATTAAGGATGTCGAAAACGCCTTGCTCGCCGAGCTGCATGAGGTAGGCGAAGCTGCGCGCGTGAGCGACTTGAGCGCTCGCGTAACAGCAGAGAACACGCGCACCGACCAATCGCGTGTCATTTTCCTGGCCATGCTCTGCCCGCGTCTGAGCAGTATCGAAGAAGACGACCATCATTACCAAGCTGTCGGCGTTGCCGGCGTGCGCGATGTTAACGCCGTAAAAGCCGATATCGCTAAACTGCAGGCCGCCATCGAAAAGGCAGGCAAGCCGCTCACCATAGAGGAAGCCGCTCAGTCGGCGGGCTTGAGCGACGTCGCTCAAGCTAAGGCGCTCGCCAGTATTTCTAAAGACTTGGCAACACTCAACGATCGTTGGGGACTCGTCAAGTGGCCCATGGTGAACCCTAAAAACATCCGCGATAAAATCTACGTTATTCTGAAAGAAAATGGCAAGCATATGCACTTTAACGACATTGCCGAAGCCATCAAGAAGAGCGACTTCAAGCGCAAAGATGTCACCACCCAAGCCATTCACAACGAACTTATCAAAGACAAGCGCTTCGTGCTGATCGGCCGCGGCATTTATGCGCTCAAAGAGTGGGGTTACCAGAAGGGCACTGTTGCCGACATCATTGCCGAAGTGCTGCGCGAAGCCGGTGAGCCGCTCCACCGCGACGAAATCGTCAAGCGCGTGCTCAAAAGTCGTTTTGTAAAAGAAACAACGATTTTATTGAACCTGCAGGGCAAGAGCCAGTTCAAACGAGTTGCTAAAGCCACCTATACGCTCGACGGCGAGCTTGCTGCTGAATAACAGTGAATTGCGGTTAGTGTAACAAGACTTATACAAAATACGAACGTGAGTCTAGCTTTGCTGGTTGGGTAAAAATATGTTCCAGTAGGCAAACTCGCTGGCTCGTGGGCGCAGCGCAAAACAGCCAACTTAAGGCAACAAGGCAGCAGAGCATGTCACATACAAAATAGGGCAGATGCACAAAAATGAAGGGCCAAGAGACGACAGAGCGGACGTTAAGCTTCACACAAAAGGCCATACACATGACGTCGCACAATGTATATTTTACGACTCAATATATCCTACATAACATGGTTAGTGATACCACTGCTGTAGGGGAGTTTAGCGGCCCGACTTTAAGAAAACGAGACAATACCCTGTGAAGTGTATTTGTGCATGAACGCACTGCAGCTGTATATGACGCATACTATACTCAACCAATAGCCATGCTCGCGCTAGGACCTTCTAGTGTCTACTTTGCCGACCGTACACAATCCTTTCACGCTATAACTTGTTGTAAACGTGCAATCGTTTGACTTTTCCACAATTATGTCGTGAAAGTATTTGCTTTTTCGCATTTTTGATGGTTTATATATATTCCCCGTCTGCCCCTGTTATACTTGCATTATTTGACAAAAAATATATTTGATATATTTATATACAAATTCTACCGAAGCAAGTCTTTGCAGTATATATGAACAAAAAACGAACTATAAGGGCAGAGGCGGGTGCTTTTACCAATAATACGCCCGCTGGTCAACCCGCACGTCAATATAGCTTGCCGGCGTTTTATGTTCGCGCTGCAGCTGTGCGGCCACCGCCAGGTAGGTGCCCGCCTCTGCCCTTCCGTTACCCTGTAAATTGAATTTTATACTATATGGCGTCCCGCTCACCTGCACATCAAGCTCGTTGGAAGCCTTCGGTAACGTTAAGGTGTTAATAGTAATATGCTTGGTCTGCAATTGGCCCACTACCTCTGTTATAAAAGAGACACTCCCGCTGGGTAGCACTGCCTTGCCCAGCCCAACCGCGAGGCCGCTCTGATCGGTCACGACCGGCAGATGAAGCTTGTCCAAGTGAGTCGCTTGCTGAGATGCGATAAGCGCCCGGCCATTTTCATCTACCACGTAGGTGCCATTATTGGCCGAAGCCAGCAATATTTTAGGGGTGGCCGGACGGATATACACTACCGGCCGCATGCCAAAGAACGGCAGACTCACCGAAACACTGGCCAGTTCCGGGAATTGGGAATGCATACGCGACGCAATGGCCCCGGTATTAACCGTAATCTTGTTCCGGTTAAAAAAGGACGCGGCAAAGGCATCGTGCGCTCCCTGCACGTAGGTGGCGGGAGGCCGAAGAAAAATCTGCCCGGATGTGTCGCTAGCGACCATAACCTTAGGACTGCTGCTGAGCAGCAGGTTTGCCAACGCCAAAAGGAGTACGAAGGCTAGCCCGGCGAGCATCGGCCCTCGTTTGAGCCAGTTTACATGCGTACCACGCAACATGGTGGCCGAGGCGTTCGCCAGGCCATCCGCCAGCTTTTTAGTACTCCGCCGGGCGGCGTCCGGCCGTGCCGAGCGATTGGCGTGATACGAAAACACCGGCGCCGCACTCCGACTAGCGCCGACCGGACGTATACGAGACTGTACTGCTACTGGTTTTTTCTTAAACATGATTTTTGTCTTAGCTTTGCAGGAGCGCCCGGCTACGCGCTGGGCGTCGCCGGCTTACCTTCGGCTACTTCTAATAATACCATTGCCAGCAGGTGCGCGGCATTTGGCCGGGCAAACGTCGCCAGTTTGCGGCCAAGCACCGCCGCTTTGTCGGGATGGTCTAAAAGATCGGTGATGGGCGGCAAGAGCGCGCGTTGGTCATCGTTGAGCACGCTTTCGCTCACCAGGCGCACCGCTTTACGGTCGGCCAATACCTGCGCATTTTTAAGCTGGTGGCCGCCGGTGAGCTGCGGGTTGGGCACCACGACGATCGGCTTCGCCTGAGCGGCAAATTCAGCCATACTGGTGCCGCCGGCGCGGGTGACAATAACGTCGGCCGCGCCGCTGTAGTTATACAGGTTCGCCACAAACCCTTTTACTATCACGCGGTGCAGGTCTTTGGGTGCAAGTTCTTGCTTGTACTGGCGGCGGATGTTGTCTTCATCCAGCCGTCCGGCGATATGAACCACATACAGGTCCGGATAGCGTGTGAGCAGCTCAGGCACACAGGCCACCGTCGCGGCATTAAGGCGCATCGCGCCCAAGCCGCCGCCTGTTACGCACAACACTTTGCCCTCCACCGGCAATTGGAGCTGCTCACGCACGGCGCCAATGTCTGCCGCATCCAAAGGATGGTAGCGATGCGAGATTGGCACACCGACCGTCACCGTTTTTTGCGGCGGGTAGCGGCGGTAGATCTCTTTTGGCAACGCCACGGCATGCGCCCGTGCCCACGGTGCAATAATGCGATTCGCCAAGCTGGGCAAAGCATCGGAGTCGTGCGTAATATAGGGGATGCCGCGCAGTGCAGCCGCCAAACACACCGGCACACTCACAAAACTCCCGCGCGTCAAAATAACATCAGGCTTCAACTTACCCAGCAACCGAAAACTTTGCCAGATGCCCACCACCACCCACATGGCATCACGTAGATTTTTATACAACGTCGCAACATCCAGCAATTGCTGCAACCCCTCGCCGTGATAGCGCCGGAACTTCCCTGCCCGTACCGTGTATACGTGGTCGATATTGGGATCCTGCTCGGGCACATCACCCAGCGAATCGCCCGTTTGGCCAATGTAATCAATCTGGATACCGGGCCGTAATTTCTTCAGCTCATGTGCGGTCGCGAGCACCGGGGTGATATGCCCCCCGGACCCGCCGCCGGTCACGACTACCTTCATATATATTCCTCCCTGCGTCAGATTGCCTTGGTATGCTGTACAAAGTATAGCGCGAAATTTGGAATACCAAACCCACCGCAGCCATCACCAGCAGCACGCTGGTGCCGCCATAGCTGATAAATGGCAGCGTGATACCCTTCAGCGGCAGCAACCCCACCATGGCGCCAATGTTAATGAGCGACTGTGCGGTGAGCCAGGCAAACACTCCCGTAGCAAGCAGCCGGGTAAAATCATCCGGCGCGCGCTCCATCACCCGCTTTATGCGCGCAAAAAAAGCGATGAACAACCCAAGCAGTACCCCCGCCCCGACAAAGCCGAACTTTTCGGCGTAAATGGCGAAGATAGAGTCGTTTTCGGCCTCGGGCAGGTATCCAAATGCCTGCACACTTTTGCCCAGACCCAGCCCAAACATACCGCCCGATCCCACGGCAATGAGCGCCTGACAAGCCTGGTACCCGCTGGTGAGTTGTGCGCAATTGCTGGTATCTTGATGCAGGAATGCCTCGATGCGTGCCCGGCGATATGGCACTGCTGAAACCGCCAATACTCCACAAACCGCCAAAATGCCCGCTAGCATGGCCAAGCGCTTTATCGGCATACCCGCCACAAAAACCATGGCCGTCATCATCGCCGTAATGACCATCATCGAGCCGAAGTCACTCTGGATGCCGGCCACCACCACCCCAATCGCTAAAAAGCCAATGGCCAGCGGTTTGAGCGTTTGTTTTACATTTTGAATCGTACCTTTCGCAATGCGGTCGCTCAGCAAGCCGGCGATCCACATAAGCAGCGCGAATTTCAAAAACTCAACCGACTGAAACGATAACCCCCCTACCCTAATCCAGCGATGCGCCGGATACTGCGGATTAGTGGGCAGCACGAGCGCAAACAACGTCAGCCCTGCAGCAATCGCCAGCAGCGGCACCGAGAGTTGCCGCCACCTCGAGAGCGGCACCACGGCGGTAATACCGAAGGCCACGATACTCAGCCCAACCGCAATTGCCTGCCGCGTGACATAAAAACCGCCGCTCACATGATTTTCTACGCTGAGCCCCGGACTGATGGCATATACCACAATCAACCCGATCGCGAGAAGCAGCGCGCTGAGCATAATCAGCCAATAATCCGGTTTATGCCGACGCGCGAGCGACGGCGGCTCCATAGAGCGAAAACTTCGGCGCGCCACCGCCCCCATGCGTCTACACGTACCTGCCGATTAGAAAGACGATCAGCCCAAGAACGGCGGCAACTTGACCGATAACCCAAAAACGCATGGTAACCTTTGTTTCGGGCCAGCCGCTCGCCTCAAAGTGATGGTGGATAGGCGCAATCTTGAAAATCTTTTTGCCGCCACGCAGTTTTTTGGAGGCAATCTGCAGCGCGCTGCTCCCCGCCTCTGCCACAAACACAATGCCGATAATCGGCAACAGCACCACCGTATCGGTAATCATAGCCACCACGCCAAGCGCGGTACCGAGCGCAAACGAACCCACATCACCCATAAAAAACCGGGCCGGATAAATATTGAACCAGGTGTAACTGAGCAGCGCGCCGACAACGGTCAAGCAAAAACCGGCAACCCCGAAGCGTCCTTCCAAAGCCGCAATAATGGCATACACCCCGAACGCCGTGGAAGTGAGGCCGCCGGCCAAACCATCCTCACCATCGCTGATATTTACGGCGTTGGCCGTCGCTACCACCACCAGCACAAACAGCGGGACAATCAACCAACCGATATGTAGCTGGGAGTGCATGAGGGGGATATGAATGCTGCTGACATCGAGCTTGTAATAGAAGTACAGCCCGCCGACGAGCGCCACAATGGTGGTCAATAACAGCTTAATTTTACTGCGCAGGCCTGCCACGCCAGTTCCATCGCCCTTAATATTGATGATGTCGTCGAGCAAGCCGACGCCGGCGGCGCCCACAAACGCCGCGAGCGGCAGCCAGGTCTGCGTGCGACTCAGATTAAACGCAAACGTTACCGCGACAGCCGACACCACGAAAATAATTCCGGCCATCGTCGGGATCAGTCGCTTATGCTTTTCGGCGTGCAACTTCATGAACATAGCCGCCTTTTCGCCGGTAGTTGCCGTTGTGCGCGGCTTTTTCCACCACTCGTACCGGTATGCCAAGGTGGTGTAAAGCGGCGTGATAAGCATGCTCACCAAAAAACCTAAAAATCCTAGGAGTAAGGTTCGGATAAGCGTATCCGTCTGAACCGAAATGAATAAAGTGGTGTGCACGTTGTTTGTTCCTTTACGTTACCGCTTATTATATCACTGCCCTTTCGGAGTCACCCCAAAATTGTCAATAAGCATGTGCGCCAGCGCCGCAAAAACCGGCTGCGCGGCGGCAGTGCCGGCATAGCCACCATTCTTGGGGTCGTTTACGCGCACCATAATAACGTACTGGGGCTGGTCTCCGCCCACGAACCCTATGTAGGTGCCGTTAAAGGCGTTATCTTCATAGCCGCCGCCGGGTTTAGCGATCTGGGCCGTGCCCGTCTTGCCGCCGACCGCATACAACGTCTGGTTAAACGGCGGCGTAATAAAGTGATGCTGCACCACGTACTCCAGCAGCGGGATCATTTCCTTGCTGACCGCCGGCGAGACCACGTTTCGCGCCACCACCTTGGGCTGGTTGGGTGTTGCTTGGCCGCTCGGCGAAACCGTTTCATCCACTAAATGCGGCTGGTAGTACGTGCCGCCATTCACCACCGCCGAAAAGGCAGCAGCCATCTGCAGCGGTGTGGCGGTCATTCCCTGGCCAAACGCCGTATTGGCATAGGTGAGGTCGCGGCCATAGCCGTTATTGGGGTCCGGGATGGTCCCAGCCGCCTCGTAGCCCTGCTCAATTCCCGTCGGTTTGCCCAAACGATAGTGGTTGACCATGTAGTTATACCAGGCGTTTCGCCCCTTGCTGGTAATCGTCGTGCCGCCTTTTTGGCTCATTTGCATGAGTTCCCAGGTGGCGCCG
>DATGEW010000071.1:0-3372 GCA_035309745.1 Saccharimonadales bacterium (SeqCode) | reverse complement strand
CGCCAACGCGGCTAACTGCTACAGTGAAGTGTTCGCCGTGCATGACGTCGTAGTTACCGAGTGTGTTGTGCACCGGCTTGTTGTCGTACATGCGGTCGTCAATAGTGTGGCGACCCTGAGAGTTATGGCCGATGGCGCGCGGGTCTAAGAACTTCAGACCGATGTCGTCGTAGGTGAATTCCGGACGACCCGGCTGAGCCATAGCCTCCAGCAAAGCGTCGAGGTTGGTGATCATAACATTTTCAGTGTTCGTGTCACCCATAACCAACGCGTGGTGCTTCGGCTCCAACATTTCTTTAACATGCGGCTGCCTAAAGAAGGTCAGCAGGCCTTTGATGTTGGTGTATTCGCGGCCGTTAATTACGATCCTGTCAGCGTCCAGCAACTGGCCGAAGGCTTCAGGAGCAGCAGCGCGGGACAGTTCCAGACGAGCTTCGATTTTGTCCAGGTGGGACGGGCCAATGCTGTCGCCGATGTGCAAGGTTTCGCGGTGCGGGTGCACACGCTCTGCCAGCAGGCGCATAACTTCAAAGTGTAGCTGGCGCACAACACCAGGGGTCGGCTGAGCTTCAGCGACAAAGGTGCTTACCTCTACGCCCGTCAACATACTCTGGTCGTAAACCAGCTTGCGCCCCCTGTCGGTCTCGCGAACCTCGGCGTTGTGTACCAAGGGGAAGTATGGACGAACCGCTTCCGGCAAGCCCATCAGGTAATCCACCTGCAAACCGCCCTTTGTAGAAGGCGGCGTCATAACACCGGTACCGTTCGGATCCCAACCGACTGAAGACAAATCCTCGGCGCACACTTTGCGCACAATCCGGCCAAGCTTCGGCGAGTCAAGGAACATTACCAGGGATTCGCTGCCGCCATTACCAAAGCCGGCAAGCTGTTCGCCCGGCTGCAGGTAGGTGGACATAATTTCACCAACCGATATACCGTGGCGGTTGGCGAGATCTGCAACATCTTGCGTGTCATAGTCAACAGCAACCATACTCGCTTGGGCGACTTCGCCCGGCACCGCTGATGCTGTAGTGTATTCGACTGGCACTCCAGTTTGGAGGAGCGTACCGACTTGTCGTGCTTCTGCCATGATCTGTAAATCTCCTAAATTTTGACACAAATTAAACGATTGCGGCAGAGCGCAATCGAATTTACCAACAGATATTACCATGATCGTCTGGAAATGTAAATATATTATAAAATAAATCGTAACCCCCGTATGTATTGACAGATAGGAGCTCTATATAGTATAATATGTTTCTAGATCCCGGCTTATGGCCGTGTTTATTTATTACGAAACCAGGAGACATATACATGGCTGAAGGTATCGTCGGTACCCCCTCCCCCGAGGAAGAACTGCTGATCGCTATGCGTGATGGGGCGTATGATGTTGCTGCCGAAACCATGCTAGCCGACCTAGCCCGGGGCGAAGCGCCGCGCATGCTCGCTGTTGTCCGTCCGGACATCCTGGTGGGCGTCGCCAACCAACTGTGGTCGAGTGTTGAAGGTCAACCGGTCGCGGGCACCGGCTACAAGGCCGATATGTTCCAGGCGTACCTGGGTGCCGCTGCCGAAGGCAATCCTGCCGCGATTAGTATGTTGCCGAAGCTTGCCACCTCCCTGGGTGAAGTAGCCATGGCTATTGAATTGACCATGGACAACCTGAGTGCCGTAACCGAATGGCGCAGCGGCCGTCCGTGCGTACAATACATCGGCTCATTTAACCCCATGCACATCGGCCACCGCGCCACGATTGCCCGCACACTGGAAGCCGCTGGCCCAAACTCAAGCGTTCTGGTGCAGGCCGTCGCCGCCCACCCGAAAAAAACCGACCTGCCACCCTACTCCGACCGCTTCCTGCCGGGCGAACGAAAATTGCTTCATAGCGCGATTGTCGACCCGACTCGCGCTACGTTTATCGACGTGCCCCTAAGCCTGGGCCTTGCCAAGGTCGGCACCGAACAAATTCGCCTGATCGCCGATGTAACCGGTGACGACAAAATGCGTTGGCAGCTGGGGAGCGATAAATTTATTACCGACGTGCGCACGGTGCAGGCCGGCAAGCAGCTCGACAAAGCCGGCGCCCGCTTCCGCAACGTACACCTATATGTCGCCCGCCGCGACACCGAAACCGCTGAAGAGATTAACGATGGTATCGGCTACCTGCAAGAAAACTTCGGCACTGGTGTAACTATCCTGGCTGAAGCCAGCGACCCGCTGATTACCGAAGCAGCCGCCAGCAAAATCCGCGCTATGCGCGCCGAAGGCCGCCACTGGGAAGCCGACGAGATGGAATATCGCGATATTGAGATCGCAAAGATAAGTGATGAATTTCGTCGTAGTGGTTCAAACTACGAAAATCGGCCCCATCAACAGAGGTGATGAGGCCGATTCCGAGCTAAATAAAGCTATTCGTCTTCTTTGGTGCCGCAGAGAGGACTTGAACCTCCACGAGCTTGCGCCCACTAGTACCTGAAACTAGCGTGTATACCAATTTCACCACTGCGGCAGAGAACAGGGGTAATTGTAGCGTAAAGTGGGTAAAGTCGCAAGACTTAGGTGTCGGCGCGCTTTACGCGGCGGATTTCCCAATTTTGCACGTTGGTGAAACGGTCGACATCACTGTTGATAGCGTGCTCGCTTAAACCGTACACGGTGCCGCGGGTTATATACAAAAAGCGGGGTTGGTACAAACCGAGTGCGGGCGCGTCCGCCTGCCAGGCCTGCAAGAAGGGCTGATATTTTATGGCGCGTAAGGCCGGATCCAGACGCGTGCGGCCGGCTTCCAAAGACGTATCGGCCTGCGCGGAATGCCATTCGGACAGGTTAAGGCGCACGGGCGCCAGCACATTGCCCTGCGAACTATCCCAGTACACGAACACGTCGGGGTCCACGCCAATCGAAATGCCATACAAAATCGCATCGTAGGTGTGGTACGAGAGCGCGTTTTGGAATGTCGTCGCATCCTGGGTGATCAGCTGCGCCTTTGCACCAACCGCCCGCCACTGCTGGACGAGCTGCTTTGCAACCTGCGGGTAATCGCCGCTGTCGAGTGCCTGCAATTGAAAAGAGAGGGTCTGCCCACCCTTATGGCGCAAACCATCGCCGCCCATTACCCAGCCGTCGCCATCCAGCAGCGCGGCGGCCGCTGCGGTATTGTAGCCCGCCTGCTGGTAGAGCGGGTTATACCCCACCTGGCCATGGAGGAGCGGCTCGCGCACCGGAAGCGTTGAGTAATCGAGGTTGGCGATGATGCTTGTTGGGTCGGCGGCCTGCACGAGCGCTTTGCGCACCGTGGCGTCACTCAGCACGCCGGCCGAATTGCGGAAGAAAACCATGGTAGCGGCGGTAAGCGGCAAGTTGTATATCCGC
>DATGEW010000070.1:0-14510 GCA_035309745.1 Saccharimonadales bacterium (SeqCode) | reverse complement strand
GGTATCAGCCAGATAGTTCTATTGGCGTTGCCGGTACTAGCCGCAGGAATAATCTTTACAATCCTGCCGCCCGCGCTGCACGTTGCAATGTATAAGCTAACGTTCCTATTGCCCTTTACGGTACTGTGTGCGGCACTAGCCATCCGTATCAAGGGCAAAATCGTATTGTTCTGGATTATCGTGCGGGTGCGCTATAATCTCCGGCCGCAATACTACGTCTTCAACAAGAACTCGCCTGTCAACCGTGAACTGTACGACGGCGTAAAACTCGCTGAGCTGCCTAGAGATGAGCCGGAAAAGGTAGCGCCGCAACGCCAGCGCTCCACGCTTACTACTGCCGAAATGATCCGCACGTTTGCAGCCATAGATAACCCAGCTGCAAAACTTGCATTTACTACCGACAAGAAAGGAAAGCTGTATGTCCGTATTACGGAAGTCGAACAAGAAAGTTAGCAGCCGACAGCAGATAGACATTCGGAGCATCAAAGATGGTGTTTTGATTCTGCCAAACCACCGCTACCGGGCCGTTTTGCATGTGTCGCCAGTGAATTTTGAGCTGCGAAGTGAGGACGAGCAGGACGCGATCATTGAGACATATGAGAGTTTCCTAAACTCAGTTGGTGTACCGCTCCAGGTACTTATTCGTATTCGCGAAATGGATATGGACGCGTACCTTGACGATCTTGATAATCGACTCCAGAACGAAACAGTGGCGATCTATAAAACACAGCTCGCAAATTACGAGGAGTTTATTCGTGAGCTCATTAAGACCAACCGCATATTATCGCGCCAGTTTTACGTTATCGTACCGTATAACTCAGACGGCAAGGCAGACTTTGATCTCATCCAAGAACAGCTTGGCCTGACAGTTGACATCGTGCAAAAAGGCTTGGCACGGCTGGGTATGCACTCGCGCGAATTGTCCAGCTTAGAGCTTATGGATTTGTTCTACAACTTCTACAACCCGACGAAAGCTAAGCTCCAGCCACTAACTGATAAAGCGTTAGAGCTCATTCATACCTCGTACGTCCAAAAGGAGCCAGCAGCATGAACACAAGCGATTTTACTAAACAACTCAGCAAACCGATCAATCGCGTAAAAGCCTGGAAACAGGAACGCGACGAGCGGCCGAAAGAGCTCGCCTTAGCGTTTGGTGAACAGGACAACCTTGATCTCCTGTCGTATGCCGGGCTGCAGGAACAGGCTGACTATCTTTGCGTTGATGGCATTTACGTTCGCACACTATCAATCACTGGCTACCCGTATGTCGCCTCAAGTGGTTGGCTCGATAACCTGATTAACTTTAACCACGACGCCGATATAAGCTACCATATCGAAGAAGTGGACGCGTTACATGCGTTGCCAAAACTGCACCGCAAAATCACGGAACTAGAAAGCACTCGCCGTGCCATGATGAATGCAGGCAAGATTGTCGGCTCAGAGATTACCGACCCGCTGGAGTCTGCTATGGAATTACGCGACAAAATCCAGCGCGGCCAGGAAAAACTGTTCCAGGTGAGCGTATATATCGGCCTGCAAGCCAATAGCCTCGCGGAGCTTGATAAGGTTACAAAACTACTCGAAACTACCATGTCAGCTCGCTTGTTCTATATCAAGAGCGCTCGCTACCAGCAGCTTGAGGCTATGCAGTCCATCCTCCCACGCGCCGAAGACCAGCTTAACCAAAAACGAAACCTCGATAGCAGCTCAGCGGCACTGACATTTCCGTTCATGTCATCAGAACTCGTGCAGGAATCCGGCATACTCTACGGCATCAATAAGTCCAACAACTCGCTAGTGATCCTTGATCGATTCAGTCTGCATAACGCCAACTCGATCACTTTCGCTCAGTCCGGTTCGGGCAAAAGCTACACCACAAAAGTTGAGATACTGCGGCAGCTTATGCAAGGCACGAAGGTTATCGTGATCGACCCTGAGCGGGAGTACAAAAACCTGTCACATTCGGTTGATGGCACGTACGTTAAGCTATCGACCAGTAGCAAGGAAAAGATCAACCCCTTCGATATAAGCACAACCGCCCATACCAAGAGCGATCTAGCGGAACATATTCAAGACCTTACAGAAGTAGTTAGCCTTATGGCCGAAGGTTTAGACAAAAGCGAAAAGGCCGCTGTAGATAAAGCGATACTCAAAATCTACCAGCAGGCTAAGAACGAACAGCCTTTGCTCCGTGATCTGTATGCTGTACTGCACGACCTTGGCCACCTCGAACTCTGTGAACGGCTGGAAAAATATATTTCCGGTTCGCTAGCCGGTGTGTTTAATGCCAAGACGAACGTCAAACTTAATAATCGGCTAGTCATCTTCGACATCAAGGATATGCCGGAAAACCTGCGCAAGATCATGATGCTCATCATCAGCAACTTCGTCCAAAACCAGGTGAAGGCTAAACCTGAAAAGCGACTGCTTGTGATAGACGAGGGTTGGTTGCTTTTGGAGCACGAGGAAAGCGCTCGCTTCGTTACCGGCTTAGTCCGCCGTGCCCGCAAGTATTACCTGGGTGTATCTATCATTTCGCAGCAGGCAAACGACTTTCTTAATAGTGAATACGGCCGTGCCATTGCATCGCAAAGCAGCCTACGTATTCTCATGCACCAGGACACGACGACTATCAAGGGCGTAGCGATGGAGTTCAACCTTTCCGAGTATGAAGAAGGTTACTTGCTGACCGCCGGTCGTGGGGACGCGCTGATTATTGCCGACCAAAACCATGTGGCAGTAAAAGTGGTCGCCTCAAACAAGGAGCACCCGCTCATCACAACCGATCCGACAGAAGTGTACAAAACATGAATCCTGCGCTGATTCTGACCGTTGCCAACTTCAATAAAAGGACTATTGCGCTGGTGCTGGCTTCGCTGGCCTTCATAGTGGCACTGCCAGCTATCGCACTTTTCTCGCTAGGTGCCGGTGCACTATCGTTTCTCACAGGAAGCGACGGCACAGATACCGCGTACGCAATCTCAACTGATGTACAGGGCTTGTATGAGGGGCCAGAAGTTGAGGGTGATACCTACGAGTGGGGCAACTGCACCTATTGGGCATATGCGCTCCGTCTCAAAAATGGCGATCCTATTCCAACTACCTGGGGCAATGCGGATACATGGGACGATAGAGCTGCGGCAGATGGTTACCTAGTCGATCATACGCCAGCAGTCGGCGCGATATTTCAGACGGATGCGGGCAAACTCGGCCATGTGGCATATGTCAGTGCCGTCGATTCTAAAACAGGCGATTGGACAATTTCGGAAATGAACGCGAAGGGGCTGGACGTTGTCGACACCAGCACTTATAAGGCAGGATCAGCAATCTTTTACAACTTTATACACGATAAGGCAGGCAGTAATGGCGCTACCAACTAATCTTATTCACTATCTAACACTCTCCGCCGGGGTTCTGGTCGGCGTAGTCCTTATATGGCTGATACTAATCATCAGCTTCCGGCTACTTCAATGGCAACGTATATTACGGCGCAAATCTGTATTGCTTGAGCTGACGCCACCTGCACACATTGCTCGTGCGCCACACGCCACGCAGGAGTTGTTTATGGTTATTCACGGCTTTCGTGCTAGCCGAAAATTTACGCATAAGCTGCTTCGCCGTGACGTTGTGCTCTCCTTTGAGGTCGCCTCTACTCGTGCAGACGGCATACGATACATCGTACAGGCCGACGAACGGCTAGCTGCCAGTTTACAGCAAGCTATCACGGCTTATTTGCCCCAGATAAAAGTGGCCGAGATTAAAGAGGAGCTACCGGATAACCTGCAAATAATGGAGTTTAAGCAGACGGGGCATTACGCGTTTCCGCTTGCCTCAAGTGGTTCGCTCGAACACCACGACCCGGTAGCATACCTTGCTGGCGCTATGACGAAACTGGAATCGGACGAACAAATACGTTTACAGCTCGTACTAACACCAGTTGAGCTCAAAGAAGCAAAGGCATTGGCGCGTAGAATACTTGGCAACGAAGACTTACTTTCGCACCTTAGTCACCGAAAAATACCTTTCGTTGCAAGCATCGCAGGGTTTATTAGCGACGGATTGTTTGCCGCAACCGACATAGTCGGCGAAACATTTCATGGCCCGACGAAGCACATGTATGACAATTCATACGGTTCTGCGCGTGCCAACTACGAGCGCATGCAAATAAACACCCGCAAGCGCCCGGCACGCACTTTAAGCGCTTTTGAGCTGGAGCTTATGGAAACTATGCATCAAAAGCTAAATCAGCCACTGTTTAAGGTGAGCTTACGCGCTGCTGTGCGGATGGGTAACGCTAAGTCCGCCCATGATCGGCTAGGTGCTATCAGGACTTCTTTGCAAGCCTACGGCGTGCCGTCATATCAAGCACTGCAAGCCAAAACAAACCTACTATTGCCAAAAAAGCTACGCCATTTCGCTTTTAACAATCGACTACCGTCGTTGTTTAACCGGCGGTCAATGGTACTATCCTCATCGGAACTCGCCAGCTTGTACCATTTCCCGCTAGGCAACACCTCCCAGACCGACAACCTTATTACATCGTTGAGCCGCACGCTGGCCGCACCAGTGTCACTCAAGTCCGGTCGCAAGCTCGCTGTTACTATCGGGGACAACCATCACCACAATACGGTTACACCTATCGGTCTCACCGAATCAGAGCGGGAACGACACCTCTACATTATTGGGGGTACGGGCAACGGCAAGACGACAATGCTTTTCTACAGCATATTGCAAGACATCCAGACCGGTAACGGCATCGCTGTTGTCGACCCGCACGGTGATTTAGCTGAGCGTATACTGCGCTATATCCCCGAAGACCGCACTAAGGATGTTATTTACCTGAACCCTGATGATCTGTCATATCCTGTCGGTGTAAACTTGCTCGAATTACCCGAAGGGCTGACCGGCGACGATCTCCTACGCGAGAAAGACCTTGTCACTGAGGCGACAATATCAGTGCTGCGGAAAATCTTCTCTGATGACGATTCCGGCGGCCACCGTATTGAGTACGTTCTGCGTAACGCGATTCAGACCGTGCTAACACTGGAAAACCCGACGCTCTTCACCATCTTTGAATTACTCAACGATGCCAAGTTCCGGCGCAAGGTCGTAAAGACCCTGACCGATAAAAACCTCAAGGATTTCTGGGACAACGAACTAGGCAAAGCCGGTGAATTCCAACGCGTTAAAATGGCAGCCGGTATCACGGCGAAAATTGGCCGTTTCTTATTCTCGGCATCAGCGCGGCGGGTGCTTGAGCAGCCCAAATCTACCATTAACTTTGAGGATATACTGGCCAACAAGAAAATCTTGATCTGTAACTTTTCAAAGGGCATGCTCGGTGAAGATACCTCAACGCTGTTTGGTACAACGGTACTCGCAAAGCTGCAAACAGCGGCGCTACGGCGAGCCAGAATTGGCGAGCAAAACCGTGTACCGTTTTATCTGTACGTCGATGAGTTCCAGAACTTTGCCACGATGAGCTTTGTACAAATGCTCTCCGAAGCCAGAAAATACAAACTATTCCTGACGATGGCCGAACAGTCCACGTCGCAACAAGATCAGCAACGGCTCGTCGATATCATCCTGGCCAACGTAGGTACAATCGTGTGCTTCCGCTCTGGTAGCCCTGCCGACGAGAGATTAGTGCTACCCCTCTTTAGCCCATTCATAGAGCAAGGCGAAATTGCAAACCTTCCGGCATATTCGTATTACGTCCGCATCGCGGCCATTAACGCGCAGGAGCCGATGTCTGGTGTGACCGTTGTGGTCGAAGACAAGGGTAGCGAGGCTATAGCAAAACGGGTCGTCGAATCGTCACGAACGTTGTATGCAAAGAAAGTAGAAAATGAAGCTGGGGCAGAAAAGCCCAAGACTCAGCCAAAGAGGCAATCCAAGACTAAAGGTTCAAAACCGGCCCCCAGAAAAGACGACGATTTGTCCGGTATGACTGCTATTCGCCCTTAGAGCGCTTACTCGCAAACTCATCATAGAGCTGTTTCAATTCTTCGTCTGAGAGGACGTGACCAAGCGCGTGAAACTTTGCCTGGTAGTATCCAAGGTATGCAATAGCATCCTCTGGTGTTGCGTGCTCAGGGTCAATCGTTTTTAAATAAGCTATCGTCTTGTCGATGTCCGCTTCGCTCATTTCGTATTCTTGGTGGTCTGCCATTGTTATCTCCTTATGTATCGGTCGATGGCGATAAATTTGCAAAGCTGCATCGCAATCGTTTCCGACACTATCTTCCTCATTATCTCACAACTGTCGCTGAACGATAGGATGTTGAGGCTTCCTTCATAAACTATCTTTCGGTCAATGATCGCTAGCTTGCGGTGATGGCCACGAGTGTACAACACAATAATGCCCAGGTCTTGCATCGCAGAAACAGCATTGATTGCCTGACGATAGTAGTCGCCTTCGTGCTCGTTTGGGTTGCGTGTGTTTACTATGACTTTTACATTCCGCCTGCGCATTTTGATAAAAATGGGCAGGAGCACGTTCATTCGTTTTTCTGTTATAAACGGACTTTCGATTATGACTTCCTGCTGTGCAGACGATAAATCGCGTCCAAAAGCCTTATAGAACGTGTTTTGATCGTATAGGGAGGTGCTATCGAACATGATACTGGCTCTCCTCAGTTTCAGGCTCGACAATCTGGACTTCTCCGTTATAATATACGAAGCCCAGATCGACCAGTTTTTGGTACATCAAAACCAAACTAGGTTCTACGGTGTTCCACGACAGGTCGATGTGCTGCACCATGATCTGATACATTATTTTCCAGATAGAAGGGTTCCAGGATTTATCCTTGGGACTTTTCTTTTTGTCTCGGTTTCACATCTGTCGCGCGTGTTCCATGCCTCTCTCGCTGAAAAGGGTGAACATTATCTATCGTCGTAAACTTTTATAATTGGGGATCCAGCGGGAATTTTATAGAGATCGGTGTAATAGTAAATAAGGTTTATCTCATGTCGAGGCAAGCTACCTTTGCGTACGGTTGCGTTATGCACGCACAGGTCGGGCCGATTCTCGAAGTATATAAATTCAAACTGGATGTCTGGAATTAACTTGGTTAACGCCTCCACAAGCTTGAGGCGTTCCTTTTTATCACAATATCGGGTATCAGCGATTGCCCAATTTTCTCGATTGCGAAGGCCAGTCAATAGTCTCTGATCGTCATGGGTTAGAGATGGGTTGGCTCTTCTCTGCGGGCCAAACTCGTAGTCGTCACAGTAATTAACGATAACCCCTTCTTTAATTAACTGCTTGAGATAGGTTGTCTTGCCAGAACCAGGCAGTCCAACTAATACTAAGAGTTTAAGCGGCATCACTTATTTCATTGTAATCAATTGCTGTGAGGAATGTATACTGGAAGCCAGTGTCTTTTAGTCTTTGATACATTATCAAAATGCTGATACAAATAGGTTCCAGGTAGCGTCAATCTCGCGCACTAAGAATACGATACCAAAAATTGGAAAAACGCCCCTATAAAATGGGGCGTTTTTGTTTGATTATTTTGAGGCAAAGAGGACGATCAAACCCACGACCACTATACGCCTATGTCACGGATATTACACTTGACGCAAGCCAGGGCTGTATAATACAGTATATACATGGCTGTTATATCTGATCCGCTACAATTTGACTGGAATGCCGGAAATAGCGGCAAGAACAAACGCAGCCATAATGTTGAAGATTGGGAGTGCGAAGAAGTATTTTTCGATCCCCAGAAGATTATGCTGAAGGATAAACTTCACAGTGGTCAAGAAGAGCGCTTTATTCTACTGGGCAAAACAAGACAAGAGCGATTGCTATATTTAGTTTTTACTATCAGAAATGGAAAGATACGGATAATATCTGCCCGCGATGTTACGAAAAAGAAGGAGATCGAACTCTATGAAAAAGCAAGTTAATATTCCTAAGTTTAAAAACGAAGATGAAGAGCGCGAGTTTTGGAGCAAAGTAGACCTCGCAGAACATTTTGATGCCAGTGATTTTGAGCGAATAAGTTTCCCCAACCTAAAACCCACCACCAGACCGGTATCCATTAGGATCTCGGTTGCTGACCTAAATAGAGTTAAAGAGCGGGCCAATGAAACCAACGTGCCCTATCAGTCGCTCATTAAAGAGTATATCCACAAGGGCGTTCGTGCTGCTCGGTAGAAAATAAGTGTGGGCTATTATTTCCAGCTTCGATGTAAAGATTTACAGCGCTGACATCTTCCAGACCGATCGAAGTTCTATAATCGTCCTTTATGGTGCATCATGGTCGGATTCCATTTATTCCAGATAGAAAAGTGCCAGAATTTATTTCCGGAACCTTTCCTTTTGACGCCAAATCTGTTCATTTGGGTTCAAGTCCTCTCTCGATGCATTTGTTATACTTGGCTACATGAATTACAAAGCAGTTTTGTTTGATATGGATGGCGTCATCGTCGATAGCGAACCTCTTCACGTCGCAGCCTTCCGGGCAACGCTAAAAAGATATGGGCACGATCTATCAGAAGAGCAATATAAGCAGCATTTTGCCGGCAGAACCGACGAGGCCGGTTTCAAGCAATACTTTGACTTCATTGGCGAGAATGTCGATCTGCCAACAATAATGGACGAGAAAGCTAGAGCATATTTAGAACTGGCCGCCGACCAACTCGTTCCATATCCGGGAGTGGTCGAATTTATCCGTGACCTGGCCGCTCGCAAAGTGCCACTCGCTCTCGTAACCGGCTCTTTACGAGCGGAGGCCGAGGTCACATTAAAGGCCTTTGGCCTTACCGATCTTTTCAAGGCGATTGTTGCGGCCGAAGATATCTCACAGAGCAAGCCCCATCCACAAGGATATTTAAAAGGCGCAAAAGCATTGGGCTCTGAACCTGCCGATTGTATTGTGATCGAGGATGCACCCAGCGGGGTCAAGGCAGCCAAAGCAGCAGGTATGCGTTGTCTTGCTGTCACGACTACATATACCGAAGAAGAATTACGGGGGCAACTTTAATCATTGACCAGCTGAGACACGGATGCATCGACAGTCTGTAGGTGCTAATTGACATTCTTATACCACTTTGATACTATTTAGGTACTATGACTACCAAGTTACAAATTCCCATTGATCAAGATGTCCGTGAGGGTCTAGAACGCCGCGCTCGTAGCCTGGGCTTTGACTCCGCCCAAGCTTACATCCGTGTATGGGCCAAGGCTGAGGCCGATGGGCGGAAGCTCGACTTTGACGGCAAGTCCGTTGTGCTGAGCCCCGAAGCAAATGCACGTTATGAGAAAATGATCGCCGAGCTTGACGAGGAGAGGAAAGCCGGCAATATTAAGGAATTCACTTCCGTAGAAGACTTCATGAAAGACTTATAGGTATGAAGCCTATACGCCGTCACCGCAAGTTTGAAAAGAATTTCCGCAGCCGTATCTCATCCAACCCAAAGCTTAAGAAGCAATTCGAGGCCCGACTAAAGCTGTTCACGGAGGGCGTACGTGACTATCCGCTAGATGATCATCCGTTAGTGGGGACGATGAAAGGTCTGCGGGCTTTCTCAATCGGTGGTGACTTACGGGTTGTATACCGAGATGTGGAAAGTCATTATGAGTTTCTCGACGTCGGCTCGCATAGTCAGGTATATTAAGTAACTTCTTGTGCATTACTAAAACGCTGTCATAAATAGGGTTCCAGGTAGCGTCAATCTCGCGCACCATTTTTGAATAACAGATAAGAAGGACTGCTATCGGTCGTCATTTCACTGCATTCTTAAGTAGCTCACGCATCGCTTGAGTTTCACCTCCAGATTGTCTTTTTATTTTGCTGAGCGTTTTCTATCGGTTGAACGGGTTCGAGCCCTTTCTGTTTTAAACTTTCCTGGCGCCCGCACAGGAACAAGCCGGTATCCGAAGAGTATCTCGTAAAGATTGCTCCAAGATGCTCCAAAAAAGAACCCAAAGATTGCTTCCCACCCAGGCACGCCCCAGATAAACAGTTTTGGCATATTTTGGAATACGAACCATTCCTGAGCACCCGGAAATAATAGTATCCAGATCTTCAGGCATGCAAAATAGACAACTCCAAAAGCTACTGCGCCATATGGAATATGTAGTGCTAGATCGGGGCGCAGATAAATTGTTAGCGCAACTCCAGCAGTTACAGCGATATATGCGGCAATCTCGGGGTTGGGTACCTTCAGGGCATACGCCACGACAAAGGTTGTAAACATGACCACCGGCACCCAAAGTGCGTGTTTGGTGGAAGCTCTCCAAGCACGAATATGTCTCGGTGTCCGTTTGGTAAGTTCGGCATATATGACTGCCGCGATGCCGCCCACTGAGAATGAGTATAGAAAGCCTTCAAGGCCGACAGGCATATGGAATAAAGTTACCGGTTTCCAGTAGGCGGGTACAAATACGAGGTCGAAGAGCGCTAGCGGCATCGCACAGATGCTCATAATAAGCATCATCCTGCGCAGATCTTTGCGATGCCAATATAAGAAAATCCAAACCGCGAACGAAATAGCGTTCGAGCCCAGATAGGCGTACTCCATACGACCAGTGTAGCATAAGCATTTAAGCGATCGACCCCACCCGCCGTACTGCCGATAATTTCTCAAAACCAAGTGGGACGAGCTTTTCGCGCACCGCAAAGAGGGCTGGCCTAACCAGGCAGTGGATCGTCAGAGACTACTCAGGGCTAATCCGATACAGCATAGTACCAGACTGAGCCACATAAGCTTGTGATGCTCTCGTTCTTTCAGGAGCAAGTAGGCACCGAACACGGTCAGGGGCAATACTACCGAAAGGATGGCTGTTATGAGCGAAATGTTATCCGAATGAACAATGGCGTATACATAAAAAACTCCCGTTAGGCCATTTGTCAGACCCATGGCGGTAGACCAATATAGTTCACGACCGCCGAACTGCTTGAGCGTACGGCGGTTTGCGTCTTTAAACGCTAGGAGTACCATGGCTAACGCCTGTGTCGTCCAGCCAACAAGAAAAACACCGCCAATCTGCATGTGTCCCAAGGCTGCCTTCTCGCTTGCCAAGCTAATTCCAAGTGCAACGGCAGATATACAGGCGAATAATACACCAGGTGCGCGTATATGATGAAGTGATGCGGTGTTGGCTTTGCTCGGTGCCCATATTGCCAGTAGCGCCGCAACGAGCAAAATAATACCGCCAACCCATTGGTAGGTGGTTAGCCCTTCGCCGAGCACGGTCCACCCAATCAGTACTACTACGATACTGGTTAAGCGACCGATTGTTTGTAGCGGGGCAATGGTCAGTTGACTGGCGGCCTGAAATCCAGTCCAAGTGGCAATGGCCATAGAACTAGCTCCAATCGCCAGTAGCATGATTAACCACCCGCTCCAATAAATACGATGCGGGAATAGCAGAAAACCTGTTGCAAGCCCTATCGGTAGAACGCCACATACATACGATACCGCTGGCGGGAAAGTCGTAGGAGCGGTTGAGCGTTGTGCATACCGGCGTTGCACCAGAATGGTCGTCACGTTAGCGATAGCCGAGATCGCAACAGCAACCTGCCAAGTCATGGGGTAGCTTTTGTATATTTCATGGCTTTTCGTAGTATAACCTACCTTACCGTCCTGTGAGCAATTGGCTCACCGCCATCGTGCGATTCCAGGTGTGGCGCAATTCGTTGTATGAGCCACCTGCGGGTAAAAAATGGGAGTTCCATTTAATGGTAATTTCGCGCACTATGAGATGAGAAAGGAGTGCATATCTACAATCCATCCGCGCAGGAACGTCTTCAGATAATGGAGGCTTCAGAAAAGTATTACTTTATGGGCACTCCGCTAACATTCAGCGAAATGAGCCGTAAGTTGCCTGGCGGCAAATGGGAGCGCTGTTTGCGTCCTTTTATGCCGGTAAATGGCAGCGTGCATCATAATCGCTTCGTGCCCGACGCCGAGCGGCCGGTAGTCTGTGTCACATCACTTGCAGCGATGGCGGTTTTTCGGGCCCTATCCCACCAGTCGTTGCATACCAATTTGCCAAAGCGTGAACGCCGTACAGGTTGGAGATATAAAGAAGGAATGCCCGTGTATGGCGCGACGGCGGCGGTGCAGGAAAACGTGCAAAGATTCAAGAAAGTAGGGATTCACTTGCTATCGACAGTGGTGGGCGTACGGCGGACTGCAGCAGTATTTCAGCCGTTTGAAAGGGAGCCGCACCAGTTTCGCGCTTACGATCCGGTGCCATTTGAAACACGGGATGTCATTGACGTAACTCTGGACCTTTGGCCTGCCTACGTCGAGGAATACGAACCCTGGCCGGACGACTTCGAACTGGATTCGTACGCTCCCTACGATCCCACGACAGCTCAATACCTGGATGAGTTGTGCGCTCTGCAAGATTCGCAGGGTTCGCTGGTTTAGCTGAGCGACCGTAGACAGCCAAGGAGTTATTATGTATAATAACTCACGTTATTCCCGTTTTGGGCGCTTAGCTCAGTTGGCTAGAGCACCTCGTTTACACCGAGGGGGTCGGGGGTTCGAATCCCTCAGCGCCCACCAAAGCAACGTTACTCAAATCTGCCTGTAAAATGGTGGGCCAGCAACGTGGCAGCGGTAAGTTTTGGGGCGGCCGGTGGCCGCTCCTTTTTATGTAGAAATTAAAGCCCGATCATCTGGCGGAGGGCAGTCAGCTCGGCTGTTGTGGGCCAGATGTTGAACACGCAGCCGCCGAGATTGATGGATTCTTGCATCATGACCGGCGCTGGTTGGGCGGGGCCGGGGCATTGCCAGTGGTAAAAGCCGAGCATGTGGCCGGTCTCGTGATTTATGAGCATGGTGCGGTAATCGTCCACGCTGCCACCGTAGGCTTGCCAGCTCGGTGTGGTGCTGAGCCAGCGGTCGAGGTTGACGACGACATTGTTGCTTACCTCGCAGTCCCAGTAGTCGTCGCAAATCGCGCCAAAGCTGGACATTTGGTCGGCGCTGGAGAGCCACACGGTAAAATCGCAAGCAGTCGTGGCGTAGTCGAACTCTACCTGGCCGTCGAGCGACCAACCGCGCAGATCCGTGTACACGTTAGCAAGTTTAGCCTTGAGGCTGTCTACATAGCTGGCCGTATTGCCGCGGGTTTGCACGCAGTAGTGGTAGGTCTTCGTTTTAGCAAATGGCGCCAGCGCGATGCTTGCGGAACTGCCGCCCGCAAGCGCCTGCTTGGTGGTGCTGACCGCGGCTGTAAGGTTGGCGGGGTGGACACCCATGGCTACGCCGGCGGTTTCAATATAGGTGCGGATGGCAAAATCGTTGGGCGCATATGTGGTGCCGTCCGGTTGGTACCAGGCCGCAATGTCATGCGGCGATGGCTTACGGTTGCTGCCGCCGAAGGTGTAGGTGAGAGACGTTTGGAGCGTCGCTTGGAGTTTTTTGGCCTGGGCAGCGGCCTGAGTTTTGAAAACACGCGGGCTTACCACGTTGGTCGGCACCGTGATGGTGGTCTGCCCGTGGTCGATAGCCGCAATGATAGCAGCAGGGAGCGCATCGGTGTTGAGCGCATAACCGTCTGCCGGATTGCTTGCATTAAAAGTAGTGCCCGTGAGCGTCACGTGCGCGTCGGTAGCATCGTGGTGAAAAGTGCTCGCAAGCGAAGGTATTTTTTGGTGCAGCTGGGAAGTGCTTACAGCAACCGGCGCCGGCACCCAGTGTTTGGTAAAAACGGCAACGAGGGGCAGCCACGACCGTTGGCCGGCAAGCTGCTGCTGGGTGCGCGCGGCGTCAAACTGCACGCCGAGCGCATCGGCGCTCACCGTTACCTTTTGGCTGGCGTGAGCGAGCGTCAGCGCCTGCGGCACAATATGTTGCGCGGCGGCAATGTGCGCAACCTCGGCAAACGATTTGTTGCCCACGGCAGTATGCACGAGCATGGTCCGCGGATAGGTCCGGTTGTGGTACACGCCGATGAGCACGGCATTGGCCACGAAAAGCACGCCCGCCAAACCAAAAAACCACCACAGCACCCGATGCCGCGGACGCTTAGACGAAAACCGGCTGCGTCGTTCGGTGGACATACGATTTAGTATAGCGTACGCCCGGCGGCGTACCTTAGTATCGGCTGGAGGCTATCTATAAGTTGTGGCGCGACTACTGTATACTAGTAAGTACAAACAAAGGAGTGGCCATGATTTGGGTTATCGTCGGTGTAATTGTTCTACTCATTATTATTGTCGCGGTAATGTACAACGGCCTGGTGCGCCTGAACCAGCAGGCGGACGAAGCCTGGAGCGATATTACCGTACAGCTCAAGCGGCGCTACGACCTTATTCCCAACCTCGTAAACACGGTGAAGGGGTACGCGACGCACGAAAAGAGCGTGTTCGAAGATGTTACTAAAGCCCGGGCCGATGCGCTGAATGCAAAGGGTGTGGCCGACACCGCTAAGGCCGAAAATCAGTTCAGCCAGACGCTGAAAAGCCTGTTCGCCGTGGCCGAAAACTACCCGCAACTAAAGGCGAGCGACAACTTTAAGGCGCTCCAAGACGAGCTGACCG
>DATGEW010000069.1:0-4520 GCA_035309745.1 Saccharimonadales bacterium (SeqCode) | reverse complement strand
ACGATTGCGGTGCCGTGCTGGTCGTCGTGCATCACCGGGATGGCAAGTTCGGCCTTCAGCCGCTCTTCCACCTCAAAACAGATCGGCGCGGCAATATCTTCGAGGTTGATGCCGCCAAAACTGGGCGCAAGCGCTTTTACTGCGGCCACAATTTCGTCGGCAGTGTGCACATCGAGCACAATCGGCACTGCGTCGATGCCGGCGAAGTGTTTGAATAACATCGCTTTACCCTCCATAACCGGTAGGGCGCCCAGCGGTCCAATGTTGCCCAGACCAAGCACGGCCGAGCCGTCGCTCACTACGGCCACCACATTGTTGAGCCAGGTATAATCACGCGCTTCATCGGGATGTTCGGCCACATAGCTGCTCACCGCGCCCACGCCCGGCGTGTAGTACACGCTCAGCTTCTCCCGGCTGTCCAGCGTATCTTTCAGGGCTAATGCAATTTTCCCACGCAGTTGTTTGTGTTTCTCGAGTGCAAGTTTTCCATAATCCATGGCTATATTGTACACTGCGCTCGTTATTGACTGCGTCCTTACCTCGTTGTTAAATGAGCTGCGTGAGTTACCGACAGAAAATCGAACAAAACAGCAGGGCCGAGCAAGTGCCGAGCAGTACACTGATGGTAACCGGTGAAGGCGAAGAGAGGGCGACGGTGAGACTGCGCGGAGGCGTACTGACCAGCTTATATTTGCATGCAAGGCGTACAAACAAACCCAGAAAGGTACTATATAGTTCTGACGGCGAACTTACTGAAACGCGGCCAGTTGCGAGTCACCCTATGTCGCCGGTCGGTTTCGCAGGTGCGCCAGGGGGAGAGTATGGACCCATTCTGTACGATGACTTCAAAGTGATGAAAGATCACCGGCAAAAGGACAATTATCTTCTTTTGGCGACAGAAGAAGGTGGCGGTGCACCATGCAGCTTCCGGCGCA
The DNA here is from genome assembly GCA_035309745.1 of Saccharimonadales bacterium (SeqCode). Lineage (GTDB taxonomy): Bacteria > Patescibacteriota > Saccharimonadia > Saccharimonadales > UBA4665 > PMNU01. The sequence continues at coordinate 3,585 of DATGEW010000069.1, read as the reverse complement.
GTCTGCTGCTCATGCCCCATCATCTTGAGTTCGTTACCGGTTTGAGGAATAACACCGGGAGCCCTATTGGAACAAGCATCGGTGAGGCTTTGTATTTTCCGCTTGCTGGCTCGGCAGCCGATATACGTCTCGGTGGCAAGCATCCTAACGACGTGTTTGCGGATGACGTAGTGGCCCGAATCGATGCGGGCCAAAGAGTTGTTTTACCTAACTGGTCCGGGTCTACAATAATTGACCTTTCCCCCGACACAAGGATTCGTGTTTCGGCGAAAGATGGCATCTGGAGCGAAAACCTTGGTCCTATGGCTCTCGGTATGCGGATGCGCCAGGACCGTCATGACGGTGAAACGATCTGTTTGGAGCCTCTATATGGCGTACATTTAGAGAGTGAGCCGGGCGGGCCTGTTATGCCCGACGCACAAATGTGCGCCAATGGTCTCTATGTTGCTGCGAAGCACGGCGCATCGCTCTCTACCAGGATAGAATTATTATGATAGCGCTTCCATCTGTCTAACAGATATGTTATACTTGAACGAAAGCGAACATTAGTGTAAGGTTTATTAGATATGCAATCTGTTATCCAAAAAATTGAAGCCAAGTTCAAAAAGTCTGCCGTTGTCGATGTACAGAGCGGCGACACTGTTAAGGTGCACCAGAAAATCCGCGAAGGTAACAAAGAGCGTGTGCAGATCTTTCAGGGGATCGTTATCCGTACCGACCGCAAAGGCAGCCATACCAGTCGTATTACCGTCCGCCGCATTGCCTCTGGCGTCGGTGTCGAAAAGAGCTTTTTGCTGCACAGCCCGCTTGTGTTGAAGATTGAAGTTACCAAGCGCAGCAAAGTGCGCCGCAACTACCTCACCTACATGCGTGAGCGCACCGGCAAAGCCGCCCGCCTTACGGGTGTCGACTTTGACCGCCAGGCCGTCAATGCCATCGTCGACAAGGCAGCCGAGGAAGAAGAAGTCAAACTGGCCGAAGAAAAAGCTGCCGCGGCCGAGGCTGAAGCCGCTCAAAAAGCCGCCGAAGAAGCCAAAAAGGAAGCTAAGGTTGCCGAAGCGCTCGCTAAGCGCGACGCGTAAGCTGCCACATTTATAAAAAACAAAAGGCCGCTGCTGTAAGCGGTCTTTTGTTCTTATCGTACTGCTACGGTTTACCGGGAACGGTGTACTGATCACACAAGACAGGAACCACAGTGTTACCGATTGTAACTAGTACCCTACCGGTAATATGGTCCAAGTCTGCACGGTTTGGAATGGTGGCCCCATTTGCGACATCCGCATTGAAGTGTGTGCCGGAATGGCTATAATCGGCTGTTCCTTCAAAGTGCGTACCATTTGGCAGTGGTTCGTTCGTTTCTACAGTCACGTTCAACCCTTTTGCACCTACGGCAGCATGTACTTGGCATGTAAGAGTGTTTGGATCGAAGGTATTGTGTCTTGCTAAGGGTGATGATGTCGTCTTCAGTTGGTCGGGGGCAAATGACGCATTCGGGTCTTTCGGTTGGGTATCACTGCCGATGGCCCAGGCTCTGCCTACAAGGCAGGTGACACCAATTAGCGCAGCTGCGGCTGCTCTTCGCTTCCACTTTGATTTAAGAAATTCCATGCCCGCTACTGTACACTATTTTTGCATTATATGCTAGACTTTTGCCATGATTGTGGGGATTGATGAGGTAGGGCGAGGGTGCTGGGCTGGGCCGGTGGTGGCCGGAGCAGTGCTGTTCGACGACGCCACCACAATCCCGGGCCTCAAAGATTCTAAAAAGCTCACCAAAAAACAGCGTGAACGACTGGACGCAGATATTCGAATTGCAGCCGTAGCCTACGGACTCGGCTGGGTTGAGTCTGCTGCAGTCGATAGCCTGGGCCTCACCGAGGCCGTGCGGTTGGCTATGCGTCGCGCCTTCGACAGCCTGGCCGCTGGCTACGACGAAATTATCATCGACGGCAACTACAATTATTTTGCCGGTAACCCCAAAGCCCGCGCGTTGGTGGGCGCTGACAATCTTGTGCCGGCGGTGAGCGCCGCAAGCGTCATTGCCAAAGTGGCCCGCGACCGCTTTATGGCCGAGCAAGCCATGCACTTTCCAGGTTACGGCTTTGAGACGCATGTGGGATACGGCACGGCTGAGCACCGTGCCGCTATACAGCTGCATGGGCTGTGTATGTTGCATCGCCGTAGTTTTAAGCCCATCCAAGCGTACGCATGACCACCACCGAGATTGGCCGTCGGGCCGAGACGGTGGCTGCTAACTTCCTCGCTCGCAAGGGATGCGCGATCATCGCCCGTAACTGGCGCACGCCGCGGTACGGTATATTTTTGCGAGGTAAAATATCGCAAAAGCGACCGGCAGGGCGGAGGTTTTGAGTATATTACGCCCAAAAAATTACAGCAGATGCGCTTTGCTGCCGAAAGCTGGGTGCACGCGCACAACTGGAGAGGCGCATACGAGTTGTGTGCCATAGAAGTGTCCGGTCTGCAGTTTCGCATTACCGGCGCGGTTAAGGGGCTGGGCTAATTACTGCTGGAAAAAAGATTGCACGCCTTGGAGGTCACGCTCCAGCCAAGCAACCCGCGTCTCGATCTCTTCGATGCCCATAGCAATGTTGCGGGCGAGCGTTTGCTGGTTCGATTTCGGTTCAAAGAATCGTTTGTACTCCTCGAGCAGCGGGCGGGTATTGAAGGCGCTCGCTGCGTAGCGCGGGAAGTAATCGTACGATTTGTCTTCGCCGAACGTTTTTTCGATCCAATCCCACTGAGCCTGCATCCATTGCCAGGCTTGTGTGCGGGCGTGACGGTTGCGCAGGAGGTATGCCAGCCAATGGCCAAGGTCTTGCTGCCGGACTTTGGTGGTATCCGTGAGGCGCTCCACCAGCTGTGTTATTTCCGAAGCATCCTCGGCGCTGGTGAGCGCTCCCATCGCTTCCTGCTGAAGATCGCTGTTTTGAGTGGTGTCGTACAGATTAAGGAGATATTCGAACGCCCCGGCCGCCTGCAGCCGGACTGCCGCAGCGAAGACAATGCCGCGCAATTCGCTCGGCACAGCGTTGGCATCTTTCTTGTATGCTTCGAACAGCTCGAGGGCGCGTTTGACAATGGCCTCGTGGCGGGCAAACACGCCCAGGCCCAAAATACTGGCTCGCAGTTTCGTATCGTTGAGCTCTTCGCCGGGCTTTTCATCCCAGCCGAGCCGGTCGTACTGCTCCTGGATGAGCGTTCGCACAAAGGCTCGAATCCGATCTTCCAGGTTGCTGTCGCAATCAATAAAGCGCCGAGCGTCTCCTAAAGTGAGAGACAAAATATCCCACACCGCCTCGCGGTCTTCGTGGCCGTAGTGTTTGAGAAGTTCGAGCGTAGCGGCAAATGCCTGCTGCCCGCCGCGGGCGAGCATGCCGCTGTCGCTGAGCAGCATGAGACGTTCCGGCGTCGCCAGTACTTTGGTCTCGGCAAGTTTGGCGACCGTTTCGGCGTGTGCCGGCTCGGTGTACTGCACAATGTAGTGCCCCAAGGCGCCCTCGTTCAGGCGGACATAATCGGGTGAGTGGAGCTGCACGCTTTGCGTCGGCTCGGCAAGCAATGCGG
>DATGEW010000068.1:0-3461 GCA_035309745.1 Saccharimonadales bacterium (SeqCode) | reverse complement strand
CCCGGTGCGCATGAAGGTGTCCGGCGGCACGCAGAGCGGCACCGACTTCAAACTGTCCGGCCACGGCGTCCCGCATTTGCGCAGCGACGCGCGCGGTGCGCACATCGTTACCGTAGTGGTAGATACGCCCACCAAACTCACCAAACACCAAAAAGAGCTGCTCGAACAATGGCATGAGGAGCCGAAAAAGCACGGCCTGTGGTAAGCGCCGAGGAACAACCCTTTTATCCGTACGGCGAGCGCAACGCCAGCGCTGCGGCTCCGGTAGTCTCCTGAAATATGACACTATTGGCGTGAAAGTGCTACCATACATCTTAATGGACGAAACATTACAGCCACAGGCGGCACCGCAAGAACCCGAGTACATCGGTCCTTTTGTAGGCGAGCTTCAAGATACAGGGTTAGCCACGCATCAAGTATTGCGCACAATTGATGGCGTCCCAGGTGTGTTTGTTCGCGTCGGCGGTAGCGAAAGACTCCAGTCTCCAGAATTCGTTGAGACGGTGGATAGTGAAACGGGTGATATGCGCTGGAAGATGGTCGAAAAAGCTAAGTATTCTCCTGAGATACACGAAAAATACGTTACCGGTCTCGCATTATTTAAGGAACGCAGCGAACCACCCTACAACATTGCGTATGCGCGAACGAGTGCCGTTGTAGCGAAAGATCCATTGGACAATGTGGATAAAATGATGCTCGTAACTGAGAAAGTGACAGGCGTTCCACTATCCGAAATGCTTCAACGTGCCCCCAATGACCCTAAACTTGCAAAACAAATTTCCGCTTGGCTTGAGGGAAGCTCTCGATATTTATTGGATAAAAGCAGGATCGGTGGTAATTTCCTCTTTGATTTCGATATGCGGCAGTATATGTATGGCGTAACTCCATCGGCTCCCGATGAGCCGAGAATTTACGACATTGATCTTGATATGCTTTTTGAACACTTCGGGGGGATGGCGACTCCCGATGAGAGCACTGACGGTGCGGTCCTAAGCTTATGGAGCGCGTTTATCGATCTTGGACGAGCAATAAACGATAGATAAGATTGGCGAGCATGCTAACTCTAATGGCGACGCTCAGCCCCTTCAAGGAAATGTTGAAGCAGCCGCTGAACCTGCTGAGGTCGTTATCGACACGACGGCCGCCAAAAGAAGAGTCAAGGAGTTTATTATTTCTATTCCTCAAGATACCCAACCAGATTTATACTCAATGACGCGGAGACTTGAGAGAGAATTTCCCTGGTTGCTAGAGGAAGACGCGCTGGCGGACGATAATACGCTCCAAACCGTTTGAGTATCTCGAGCAGTAATATAAAAATCAACTGGTCAGCACCTCAAATTACTTGTAATCAAGGTATAATCGTCACGTGAATAGATGGACATTTTAACCTGTTTATGGTAAAATGAGCATAGTATTGAAGCATAAGCAGTAAGGGGTGATTGCACGCATGAAGCAGCAAAAATTAGACATCATTGGCTCCATCGAAATTGTCCATTTCCCCGAATTGGGCATCATGAACGTGCCGGTCAAAATTGACACGGGCGCAGACGCCTCTTCGCTATGGGCAAGTAGCGTGCAGGTCACACCTGAAGGGCTACGCTTTATGCTCTTTGCGCCGGGCAGCCACTTGTACACGGGCAAAGAAATTCTGGCCGAAGATTTTCGTATCATTTCGATTAAAAATTCGTTCGGACAGTCGGAATTCCGCTACAAAGTAAAACTACTGGTGCGCATCGGCGATCGCCGCATTCGTGGCTGGTTTAGCTTGTCGGAGCGGGAAAATATGAAATACCCGGTGCTGCTCGGCCGCCGCCTGCTTAAAAATAAGTTTTTGGTGGATGTAAGCAAGATCCGGGTACACTCGCCGCAAGACGGCCGCCGGGTGCTGATGTTAGGCCTGGGTACACCGCGGTTGTACCAACTCGCGCAGGACCTCACTGCTCAGCTGGCCGACCATACTACCGTGCAGGCAATCGGTATGCGCGACCTCAAATTTTTGGTAGAGACGAACAACTGCGCCGTTACGCTGCCCGATGGGAGCGACCTGGCCGATTTTGACCTTATATATTTCAAATGTCACCGGCGGCTGTATCCACTCGCCATTGCCGCCGCACGGTACGCTACGTTTCAGCGCATTCCTTTTTTTGACCGCGAACTCGCAACACACGTTTCGTACGACAAGCTGTCGGAGTCGATGCGACTGGCAACGCACGGTTTGCTCGTGGTCCCCAGCCTGAGCGCAGATTTGCCCAGCCTGCAGCAACGAGTGGACGAGGCGGCGAAGAAGTGGGGCTGGCCGCTGGTGTGTAAAGAAATTAACGAAGACCGCGGGCGCAAAAACTATCTGCTGCAATCGAGCGCCGATCTCGAGGCGGTTTTGAAATCCAGCACCGAGGACGACACGTACGTGCTGCAGCCCTACATCCAAAACGATGGCTATATCCGGCTGCTGGTGCTTGGAAGCGATGTCGCGGTGGGCGTGCACCGGACTCCTGCGCTGCACGATGAACCACTCAAGGCGCATCTTAACAATCCGCGCGGCAGCTCCAATGCCACCAAATTAAAGCAGGCCGACCTTCCTCATGCCGCGGTGGAACTCGCCGTGCAAAGTGCGGCGCTCATGGGGCGCCAGGTGGCGGGCGTAGACCTCATACAAGATATGCGCACCAAGGCGTGGTATATTTTAGAAGTAAATGCAAGCCCTGAGCTGATTGCGGGCGCTTTCCCGGCGGAAAAACGCCGCGCGCTGGCAAAATTTATTGACTTTGAGCTCAATCGGTAGGAGGCTTAGACTATGAAAATCGCGATTTTATCGAAGGGTGCGGCCAACTACTCGACTCGCCGCCTGAAGGAAGAAGCATTGGCTCGCGGCCACGAAGTACGCATTGTAAACTACGCCAAGTGCTACATGACCATCGAGAAGGGCAACCCGGTGGTGTACTACAAAGGGGAAAGCCTGAGCGGTTTCGACGCCATCATCCCGCGCATTGCCCAGAGTTACACGAAATATGGCTGCGCCGTGGTGCGCCAGTTCGAGATGCGCGACGTCTACACCACGGCAAAATCCATTGCCATTGACCGCTCGCGCGACAAGCTGCGCGGCTACCAGCTGCTGGCGAAAGCCGGCGTCGGTGTGCCGAAAACGGTGTTCGCCCGCGAGACTGCCGATCTCGCCGACGTTATTGAAAAAGCCGGAGGCGCACCGCTTATTGTAAAAGTTGCCAAAGGTACGCACGGCAACGGCGTCGTGCTGGCCGAAACGAACAAGGCTGCCAAGGCCGTGATGCAAGCCTTCTACGTCGAGGGCGTGACCTTTTTGGTGCAGGAATTTGTGAAGGAATCGGCCGGCGAAGATGTGCGCGCCATTGTGGTGGGCAGCCAGGTAGTGGCCAGCATTAAACGGCAGAGTCTTACCGACGACTTTCGTTCCAACACGCACCAGGGCGGCGTGGGCAAGCCGG
>DATGEW010000067.1:0-11902 GCA_035309745.1 Saccharimonadales bacterium (SeqCode) | reverse complement strand
TAGTTCGGCTTCGCGTGTCCAGCCGTTAAAGTCGAACGCCCAGGTATCGTTACTGGCGTACAAATGATTTCCCGGGTGCTTGCCTTTGGGCCTAATATAAATGAGCTTGAACCCTTCGTCGAAATGAAGCGACAAAAACATATGCGCCAAAATATGGCAGGCGCCGGAGGCAAAAAAGGCTTTATCACTCCGTTTCCAAGCCAAAAACGGATCACGATACTCGGCATCGGTCCGCATATAGCGTAAGCCGGGCTCATAGCCGGTTTGCGGAGTACTGCGTCGTAATATCCTCATGGTTTTATTCTAGCAGACGCACCGTTCGCCGCCGTGAAGGTGACCGGCGTCACATAATTCTGGCTATCCTCATTAGGTATACTTAGGTATATGCCACAAAAAAGCGTTACCACGCAAACGCCGGGAAAGCTGCAACGCATCCTTCCCTATATATTGCTGGTCGGCAGCATTGTGGGGCTGATCGCGTCCTTTGCGTTGGTGTACGACAAATTGCAAATACTGCACAACCCGGCGTACCGCCCCAACTGCAACCTAAGCCCCATTCTCAGCTGCGAATCGGTCATGAATGCGCCGCAGGCGAGTATATTCGGCGTACCGAATCCGGTGTTCGGGCTGGTGCTGTTCGGCATGCTGGCTATGCTGGCACTCTGCTTGCTCGCTGGCGCACGCCTGCAACGCTGGCTTTGGGCAATCGTGCAGGCGATGGCGAGCTTGGGTCTCGGCTTTATGGCGTACCTGATTTTTGAGAGCGCATGGCGGCTGCACACCATCTGCCCTTGGTGTTTCGGCGTCTGGATGATCACCATCCCCATTTTTTGGGGCGTGAGCGTCCGCAATCTACGCGAAGGTGTATTTGGCTATCCGCACCGGCGGCTGGGCAAAGCGGTCGCCGGGCTCGTTGAAGAGCACCCGCTGGACGTACTGATCCTCATGTACCTCATCGTGTTCGGCATTATCGCCATCAAATTTTGGTACTACTGGAAAACACTGCTGTAGCAATCCTACCGTAAGCCATTAGTAGGTACGCTGCGTGTACTGCGGCAAGGCATCGAGACGAAGCTGGGCCTGCGGCAAGCCGTTTGCGATTAACTGGTCGCCCAATGCTTTTACCATTGCCTCCGGGCCCGAAATATATACCAGAGACGTATTAATATCCGGCTGAAGTTCCGCAACCGCATCGGCCGTCAGCGGCATGCCAGTAAGATACTGCACGTGGAATTCGGGATGCTCAGCCGCCCACGCCTCGAGCTCGGCCTTAAAGGGGATTTGCTCGTCCCGGTTGCCGTAGAAGAGCGTCACCGGGATCGGCTTTTGTTCGTGCACGCGCTGCTTCAAAATGCTGTGGAACGCGGTAATGCCGATGCCACCAGCGACAAATACCCTCGGCAGATCGGTTTCTTGCCACACAAAATCGCCGTCCGGCTTTTCGAGCAGTTCCAGCTCGCCACCCGCGGGCAAGTTGTTGAGCGCCTGCTTGAAAGTCGTGGGAGTGATGCGCGTCGTAATTTCTACAACTCCCTCGTACGGCGCGGCGGAGATGGTAAACCAGCGGCGTGTACCTTCGGCGTCGGGATTATCATGCGGCAGTTCTACCCATATGTATTGTCCGGCGGTCCAGTGCAGGGGCGCGCTCGGTTCAAAGCGAAACGACCACGCGTTGCCCACAATATTCACCTTTTCTTTGAGCCGGAGGCGAATTCGGTCGATGACCTGTTTTTCCAGCAATTGCTTGATGGGATGAACATAGTAATCCTGCCAGCAATCGCCTAAGGCTTGCAGATCGGCATCATCCGCCGCGTGCACCACCCGAACGGTCGTGCTATCGCCGTCGGCAGCAAAGGTAAAAGTGACGTTATATTTTTGGCCAGGATTGACCGGCCCGTACCACTCCTGCTGCAGCTCGGCATTCGGCACCATTTTTGTGGTAATGCCATGGATCTCGCCCTCGTACAGCTGAAATTCGCCGCCTTCGCGCGGATCCATTTGTGCCGGGCCGGTGTTCCAGTGATCCATAGCCGTTACATCGGTGAACGCCTGCCACACCTTCGCCAGCGGCGCATGAATGGTGTAGGTTTGGTCAAACTGTGCGCCGGCCATTATTTCTTCTCAAAGAATACTAACTGATATCCATCCGGGTCGCGGAGCGCAAAGGTGCGGTCGCCCGAAGGCTGTGTTTCGGGCTCGCCTTCCGGCTTCATGCCTTGAGCGACGAGATCTTTGTGACATTCTTCGATGCTGTCCACCTTAATGTGCAGGCTCGCGCCCACTCCTTTGTCGCCAGCGGTGTCGTCGGCGACTAAGTCTACCCAGAACCAGTTCACGTAACAGGTCACGTGGTTGTCATCGCGCTTGCCGATACGCATACCGATTGATTCGTAAAAAGCCGCCGACTTGTCGAGGTCTCGTACTTTGTACGTTACTCCTGAAATGCTATTTAATTTCATATGTACTCCTTCCTCTTATTTTATCTCAAACAGTTCGACGCTGTACTGCTCGCCAAGCGCCAAATAGGGATGACTGGCAACCAGGCTACGGGCTGCATCAATACTGTCCGCCTGAATAATACTATACCCATTGACGCCGATACTGGCTGGCGCTGCTGCTCCATCGCCGCGGACGGCGGTACCGTGCATCATGGGCGATCCGCGGTCCACCAGCGCATCGCCAATGCGCTGGAACCACTCCGGCCAGCCGGCGTGTGAGGCGTCTGGCGCGGTGGCCGGACCTTTATACAGTACTATGTATTTCATAGCTTCTCCTTTTGTTTCGACGTTAACTTTCGCGCCATAAAAGCGCTGATGCGCGGCATGATGATATTGCCCATTATTGGCACCAGAATGCCGGTAAAAATGAGCGCGTTCAGGGCAGGCGGCAGCGACTCAAGCTGTTTCCCAAAGCCGAGAAGCAGCACGTACACGATAGCGAACGCGACTGCCCAGCCGGCAAGAGTAGTAAGCAGGCGCATACGCAGGGTTATTTTGGTGGCGGGTTTCATATTTATAAGCTTGAATATATAGGTATTAAGTTCTATAATCAAGATACTTTATTATTTAACTTAGTGCAAGAACAATTTTATGCATTCTTCCCACAAAGGCAGTTTAGAACGGCGGGTTATCCTCGGCACACGCGAATATGGCATCGGCTCGGTGCTGTTTCGTCGCGTGGTGGGCGAACGGCTAGGCGTAAACGATACCGATATGGAATGCTTAGGCGCAATCTTCTTCAAAGGTCTGGCTACGCCTTCGGAACTGGCGCAATATACCGGTTTGAGTTCGGGTGCGACTACGGCCATGCTTGACCGTCTCGAAAAAAGTGGCCTCATCGAGCGGCATCCCAACCCATACGACCGGCGCAGCGTACATATTACTATCGTCAAAAGGGCGGCCAAAAAAATTGGGCCGCTGTTTGCATCTTTGCGGGCGGCCCAGCAGGAAATTGTATCGAGCTACTCCGAAGACCAACTTGCCATACTCTCCGATTTTTTTGGCCGCTCCGCCAAAATGTGGAAAGAGGAACGCGCAAAAATCACCGATAATCGTCCCCGATAACACCTTAGCTATAGGACCAGCAATAAAAGTCTGTATAATGAGATCACATTAACTGAGGAGCTGGTATGCGGGGAGTCCTACGGATACAGAAAAAACTATTAGTCGCTTTCGCGTTTATTGCCGTACTGATAGCGGGGGCCTTGCAGCCGCTTACCGGGGCAGCACTCGGCGGACTGAGTGTGGACAAGCAAGTTACCACGCACAGCGGGAGCGGAACCAGCACCACCAGCCCAACCTTCAGTACTACCCAAACCAATGAACTCCTGGTGGCCTTTTTGAGCGCCGACGGCCCGAGCAGCGGTGGCTCGCAAGCGTTCACCGGCGTCACTGGCGGCGGTTTGACCTGGCGGCTTCGCCAGCGCAGCAATGCTCAGGCCGGTACTTCAGAAATCTGGACCGCCCCAGCCGCAGCTAAACTTACAAATGCAAGCGTTAAGGCAACGCATAGCGGTTCGTACGCCGCCTCCATTACGGTGGTCGCCTTTGCCGGTGCAGACCTTACCACAACCGTCGGCGCAAACGCAGCGGCAAGCGGTGCCTCGGGCGCCCCAACGCTCAACCTAACCAGCACCAAAGCCGGCTCCTGGGTCTGGGCGGCCGGTAATGACTGGAGCAACGCTATCGCACGCACGCTTGGCAACGGCCAGACCATGGCAGATCAGTGGGTAAATACTAATATCGGCGACACCTACTGGGTACAACGCCAAACGAACGTTAATGGTACAGCGGGATCTACAGTAACAATGAGCGATACCGCGCCTACCACCGACCAATGGAATCTGGCCGCGCTTGAGATCGTTCCCGCAGTTGCCGACACCACACTGCCAACCGTTCCCCAGAATCTGGCCGCGAGTGCAACGAGTGCTACCAAAGTCACTCTTACCTGGAGCGCCAGTACCGACGACAGCGGCGCAGCACCCACCTACCGTGTGTACCGCAACGGCAGCAGCACGGCACTCGCCAGCAACATCGCCACCACTACTTACACCGACGCGACGGTCACACCCAACACTGCCTATAGCTACACCGTCCAAGCGGTAGACGGCAGCGGCAATGCCAGCGCGAATTCGGCAGTTGCCACCGTTACTACGCCCGCTCCAGACACCACACCGCCCACCGTAGCTATGGGGGCCACACCCGCTAACGGTGCCACGATTACCGGCAGCTCTACAGTGAGCGCTACAGCCAGCGACGACGTCGGAGTCGCCAGCGTGCAGTTTACGCTCACCAACCTTGCCACCAGCACCACCACTAATCTGGGCGCACCCGTAACCACCAGCCCGTACCAAATCAACTGGAATAGCGCCACCGTTGCCAACGGCCAGTATGCGCTGAGCGCCATCGCAACCGACACTTCGGGCAACACCGCCACCGCGACAGCGGTAACAGTAACCGTTGCGAACACCGCACCCGTAGTCGATCCGTCCAGCCCGGCAGCAATTGGCATACCGGGCAGCACATGCAGCAACCCGGTCACGAGCGTCAACTCGCCGTCTTTTTCGGCTCCTGCTGGTTCGCGAATATATGTAGTGACCGCAGCCGACTCCTATCCTACAGGCGATGCTAACTGCCTCAATGAAACAACGCAGAACTCGATTAGCTCAATTTCTTCTCCATCGGGATTAACGTGGTCCCGCGTGGCTTATACTACGCAAAGGAATAGCGCTGTCGGCGGTTTTGTCGATGTCTGGTCGGCTAGTGTGCCCACAGCTCAAACCAACGCAACCCTTTCAGTCAACTTTGTTGCACCCATGAAAGCCGAGCCTGGCCAAGTCAGTCCATCGGGTATGCTACAGGTAATTGTTGTTGACAACGCTGGCTCAAGTCAAACCATTAGTCCAGTCACGGTTGATCAAATGAGCCCAATGACTGCAACGGCAAGTGCAACAATTAGCAACGTACCGGCTAACTCGCTTGCATTCATGGCGGTCGACTACTGGAATTCATACAGTACCCCACCGAGCACGCCAAGCGGTCAATCAATAATCGGCAATATAAACAATCAGGGCGAGACTGATACCTGGACAACATCAGCCATAACATCACCTACGGCGTCCGGTCCCAGTCCAGTAACGCTCAGCCAGACCATCACTGATCCCAGTCACCCTACGGACAATTGGCACGCCGTTGCCTGGATTGTTACCCCCTAAGTTTGGTATATATCGTTTCGAGCCTCCATCGACGCCGTTACATCTAAAACCGGCGAAACGTCACAGGAACTCTTCGCCATAGCTCAGTCGGGAAATTCGCAAGCTGCTCAGTAGCCTAGACGTATGCGAATATATACAGTGCCTTATCTTTGTAAGATAGTCACCTTCGTGTTAATATTTACAAGATGTCCTACTACCGTCCCCCTGAGGCAAATCGTAGAGTTGTTGTTACTGACGGTACTTATACGCGTGTCTACAATGGCGATCCCTGGAAGCTTAATCGTGGTTCACGGAGTATTTGGAAACCAGGCCTAGTCGTTACTGAGACAAGTGATCCATATCATGCCCCGCCAGCCGAAATCAAGGCGATGCGCATTCATCCAAATCATTTTGATTCTGTATATCCACTGTCAGTATCAGATCGTGAGTTGGTAAGAGTCTGCTACAGCTTAGGACGTCTGGGTATATCTACATATGCAGATTTGCTCTGTGTTGGCAGCAAGAATCTTTTAACGCAAGCGGGCTCGATGTATGACAGCCACCTTAGCAAAGATACCGTCCATCGTATAGGTTTAGCGGCCGCTATGCAGACAGGATACAGACTACGCGAAGAGCCAGCAACGCCCGTTGAGCAACTGAACTACTGTACGGATATTAGGGCTGTTTCGCTTGCCGCCTTTTTGCCAACAGATGGTTTTGGCACTATTCGCAATGCTGGGTACTACCCTAAGCGCGATGGTAGAGATCATGTATCTGTCGGTGACGTAGTGGCTTTAGATGGTGCACGTCTCGAACATCACCTTTATTTTATGCGTCTCTTTAGATCTACCTCAGATACTGCGGATGAGTTTGTACCTATGCAGGCATCCCTTATTCAAAATGTTGTTATACCTTTTGAAGCAGCTCGCGAGGCTGCGTACATGGCTTAGGCTAGTTAGTTCGCCAGTTGCCGGACGAGAGCAGCACCAAGCCACGATATAGGTCAATTGGCTCAGCTGAGTAAACTGCGTACGTGGTTCATGCCTCCACTATCCCGTACGACATTTTGAAGAACCCAGCGCGCGAGTGTCCGCGCTTCCTCGGGCGCGTGCCGCGTGTGGGCACCGAAGTACAGCTCCCCTTTAGGCGAGCGCATGATACCTCCCCAGTAGCGAACAGCGATGAAACGAAGCAATGGATTATGCAGCAGCGCGAGATTTCTCGGCAGGCCTTGCACGTGTTGGGCTTTCAGCGATGTAAAACCTTCCTCAATTGCAAGGCACATGTGGCGCAAGAGCTTCGGGTCATTGCCCAGCCGCTGTGTATCTACATTCGTTTTTAATAGAGCCGTGGAAATGCAGCTGATGAGCACCGCGTGGTACTTGAGCCAACCGTCCATGTGGGTGATCTGCTGAATTGGAAAGCCGCGAGCCTGGAGGGCGGCCTGTAGGGCTTTGCCCGCTGGAGCCGTACTAGATTCAAGTGCCGTTGGCTGTTGCGTAACCTGAACATATTCCACGACGCCGTCCTTTATACCCCCGCCAACTCCCGGAAACGCCAGCTCAACGCTGCCCGGAATGTCGCTTGGTATAGCAGCGTGGCCTTCAGGGTTGTTGCCAAAGAAGACAATATGCGGATCGCCCCTTAATGCCCGAAGCGCGGGGAAGGTTGAAGCCAGTTGGGCTGCCTGCACCGCGACTATTACAAGATCATATTCTTGGTCGCCTGCGGTTTGTGCCACTGCAACTTCAGCGGTTTCGGTTATGCCCGTGTCAATATTGTGCAACCGAATACCTTGCTTTGCGAGTTCTCGCTCCCGGTCACCATAGGCGAGCACCCAAAGTCGGTGCCCTGCTAGTGAAACCTGCCCGCCATATATTGAACCGATGACACCACTGCCGATGAGTAGCACATCCATCGGCTCGGCCTGTTCCTTTACATCTGCTCCGCTCATGACTTCATTATAGCAGTGAATACGTTGTTCGGTCGGTCGGCGAGCCGTCACAGAGATCGACCTTTGGCCACTCAGAGATATGCAAAATTATATGCGGAAGTGCACATATTACTGGACAGTTAGAAGCTTATGTTATATTATTTACATACCTATGCAACGCCGAAGACTTTGCTAACCGGGCGGGGCGTTCCCAGCGCCTACGCCATGTAGGCCCAAGCTATTTGGGCAGTTTTCGTGTATTTCTCTCTAATTTAAGTTCGCTTTGAATCGCGAACGGAAAGATTCCTGTATGATTAAGACAGTTATGGTTAGCAAAAACATTAACCTTTTGAAGTGGTATAACTTTTTCTACGATTTTCGGCCGTATGGTGCCATTGCGGTAATTTATTTTGCGCAAGTAGCGCATTCCTATACCCTCGGCCTTGCAGCGTTTTCAATTGCCGCAATTGCCGATTCAGTGCTGGAGTTACCGACCGGCTACCTTTCTGACCGTATTGGCCGCAAGAAGACGGTTATTTTAGGCTCGCTGGCAAGTGTAGTCGCACTCAGTGCGTATTCGCTGGCCGATTCGTTTACGCTTTTGGCTGTGGGAGCCCTCTTTAACGGCTTGGCGCGCGCTTGCGTGAGC
This sequence comes from Saccharimonadales bacterium (SeqCode), assembly GCA_035309745.1. Taxonomy (GTDB): domain Bacteria; phylum Patescibacteriota; class Saccharimonadia; order Saccharimonadales; family UBA4665; genus PMNU01. The sequence goes on along the minus strand of DATGEW010000067.1, from coordinate 3,628 downwards.
GGTAACAACGACGCCTTGCTCTACGACACGCTTAAGGCACAAAACCGAAGTGAAGACTTCCCTGAGATTCATGGCAAAGTGAGTGCTATGTTCGAGCTTGGCCTTGGAATCTCGGCGCTTGCCGCCAGCCTGCTGGCGTTCCATTCACTGCGGCCAGTGATGATTGCTTCGGTTTTTCCGCAAATCGTCTGTGTACTGATCGCACTGTTCTTTATCGAACCGAAGGTACGCGCCGAGGAGATGGCCGAAAATCTCTACCAACACCTAAAGGATGCGTTAAAGGCTTTTGTCGCCAATGTTAAATTACGCCAGCTCAGCATTGCCTACGTGCTCGATTACGCCATCGGCCAGGCCATTTACGACTTTAAACCTGCCTTTAACGCACTGGTTTGGCCGGCCTGGGCGCTCGGTATTGCACGAGCACTCGACAACGTCTTTGGCTTTTTGGGCTTCCACTTTGCCGGCAAAGTTATGAGCAAATTTACCGCGCTTAAAGCATTGTTCGGCCAGCAAGTGCTCGGTACGCTCAATAGCTTCGTGTTCGTGGCGCTCCCAAACCTAGTGTCGCCGGTGGCGCTTTCGGCCAACGCCTTCTTTTACGGCGTTGGCGTCACCGCCAACCAAACGCTCATGCACAACGAGTTTACCGACAAGCAACGGGCAACGATGAGTTCGCTCAACTCATTTATGGGCAACATCGTGTTCGGCGTGCTGACGTTTGTGGTGGGGCTGTTTGCTGACGGTATCGGGCCGCGTAAGACGTTGCTTCTGCTGGCAGCACTGTCCATCCCGGTGTTGTTGATGTATCGCAGCTTGTACCGGCGCCACGGTTCGCAGTAGGAGGATAGAAAATGGCCAACCCAACCGCACAAAACGACGAAAATAATGGGTACGAAGCGAAAGGAAGCGCTTTTAGACACGCTTCGACCTATGTGGCAGGGTTCAAACCACTCATGAGCGCTTACCGCACAATCGTTTTCATTAACCTGTCGTTTGTGCGGTTAATGAAAATATAGTAGATGGGTATGGCAAAGAGAAAGATTAGACTCATGTCCGCCGAGACGAACGAGACGATGATCGCCATCGTTCCGCACGCAGGGCCAAACAGTGATGCCCCATTACTGCGTCGCCAAAAAGTAGTGGGCAGTTTATATAGAGCAATTCCTGGTTGGTGACGGATATAATAAAGAAAGAAGCGATGGAGAAGCCCGACCAGAATAAGGAGTGTGCTGTATAAAATAATAGCGGGTTGTTGATTGTGGTGGCTTGCCAGTACGGCGGTAGGGAAAGGCATAAACACGACGACCATTAAATATAATAGATTAAGCCAGATGAGCGTCCTATCGACTAACTTAACCAAGTTAAAAATGGTGTGGTGGCCGTTCCACAGAATACCAATAATACAAAAACTTAATATATATGCCCCGATGTTAGGCAGCAACCCCTGGAGCGCATGCCACAGTTGCGGAGTAGACAGTGAGCCGTCGGGGATTTTGACATCCAGTACAAGCAGAGTAATAGCAACCGCAAACACGGCATCGCTCAAAGATGAAAGACGCGTCTTATCCATACAATACCATTATACGTGCTCCCGATGGCTGGGAGATATGAGCCCTGCTTGATGAAGATGATGCTTACCAATCCAGACTAATTAACTCGTTGGCGCGCGATCCACTCTTGTTTTGTAAGCTTCCTGGCCGGGGTGGCAGGGCTCGAACTAGATCCTTTGGCAATGCTCAACAAAGTTAGAAAATCGAGCACAGAGCATATTGTAAGTGCAGATCTCTATCCAGGCGGGATAGTCTTCTACTGTGTGGTTGAACGCCTTAAGCTCATCATCGGTTTGTAGGTAACCAACTAATCCCTTACATTTAGGTTTCAGCGGTATATCGTATCCAGTCTCTTGACTAAAAGCTTTTCGATGTTCTGCTGCGTCAAAAAATTCGCGATAGTATTTCAGCTGAGTCTTGAGATCATCTACTTGCGCCGTCGCGCTGGCGCGTGCCGACCCGAGGTTCTTCACTATACCTTTCGAGCGCTTATCGTCCAGTATTTGCCAATTGCCATCAGTGTCTTTATATATCAGATCTGGCTGGAGATCCTGGTCATATGTTTCTTTCATATAATTTATGAGGCTTTGTTGCGGCAAGAAGGGTGCATCAGGAGGGATATTAAACGCAACCTCTAAAATAAGTCTGTTGTCAGTAAGGTATTGCTCGACATCTTTCTCTAACAGTGAAAAGTTCGTAATTACCGCTTTTAACCGGTCACGTATAAGTTCAAGTTGCTCATTTGCCTTACCTCGTTGTGCTGAATCTTCTAGGCGTGCCCCATGTTCTCGATAGTAATTCCACCATCGGAGAAGGTATGTGAACGCTCTTTCATGAGCGCTTAGGGTGTTGAGAGCGTCCACGGACACAATGATTCCAAATTCGATAATTACCGTGGAGCCGTCGGTTGCTTGTATATCTAGTCCTTCGCAGATTACGTCTATATACCCACTAAGCGTAAGGCTACGCATCCCGCTTACGCTTATATTTTGAAGATATCCACCTTTAACATTCTCAAAGGATATTGCCGCTCCCGGACCTTGGTAGCGGAGGCCTTTGGGGATTAAAAAATCTGTAACGTCACCTTTTGATTTATAAAACCTACTTCTTCGATCTCCGGAATGGTTCCAAAAGTTAAAAAGTACGTGTTGCTTGTCTGTCGAGTAATAGATATCGGCGTCAAGTTCTGCTGTTCTCAGAGCGAGGGGAAGTGCATTCGTTAAATCGCTATTGAAGGGTAATATTTCCTCAAGCAATAAATTAAATGAGGCGGTCAATGCGTTCTTGTATTTTTTAATGTCATGCAGAATGGCGTTCATATCGGAATTATAGTCGAAAAAAAAAGCGGTTACGCCCTTAAAAGGAAAAATCGTGGCTCAAGGCACGATTTGTAATCGATAATCCCTTGGCAGGGGTGTCAGTCGCTTAAGATAACTTTTGAGGAATTGGGACAAATAGACATAGAGTGATTCAGAAGGCCTAGATTACAGCTCCGACGCTCTGGAGAGTAAACTTCTAGTTATTGATCGGCTTTCTTAAGCTCTACCAACATAATCCCTTTGCCAGGCTTGTATATATAAGCCTTGTTGTTGCCTATAATAACCATATGATACACATCCGGATGTTTTACTATCATCGCCATGTCGCCGCCGGAAAAGGGGTGAGCCATGGGATGAGTATGACCCAACGCATCAGTGCTCTGTACACTATCAGGGAATTCTAGCCTACCCAGAAAAGTATGAGCCACTACGCGTATATCCTCCAGCCTAACAGGTCGTCCATCATCATCTGTCTGAACCGAAAATGTAAAGCCTACTTCACCCCACGTGCTTTTTTCTTGATTTAACCGATCATTAAGATTAGCTAATTGCTCTTTGACCGTGTCATTAGTGCCATCAAATGTAAACACGGCTTCTTGTGCTCCACGCCATTCAACCTGCGTAACGCCGGGCACCTTTGAAAAGTCGCCTTTGTAAATTGATACTGCGGCTTCATTGACCTGATCCCAATCGGTTTGTCCGGCTCTATCAGTTGCAAGTTCTCTGACGTATCCCACAAGCTCAGGATACAATTCTGAT
>DATGEW010000066.1:0-4709 GCA_035309745.1 Saccharimonadales bacterium (SeqCode) | reverse complement strand
TGCTGTTGTACAAACATACTGGCAATGCGGCCTACAAACGGCGTGCCGACAAACATATTAAAAGCTACGAGCGCGCCATGCTGCGTGACGGCGGCTTTCCCGAAGTGTTCGACGCCCAAGGCCGCCTCTACCAAACGCCGTTTTACCGCAGCATCCGCCAGACTGGCTGGGTGATCGGGTTTGAACAAGTCAGGGCAATGCGCGCAGCGTTATCGTAACCATATGCCAGCGTTTAATCATTTCGTGGTATTGGTTAACCCCGCGAGTACGAATGCGGCACGGGTGGAACACTCTATTAGTGAACTGCGAAGGATGTATCCGGCGGGCGAAGTTGTGGTGCGCCATACGCTGCCAACAGAGAAAGCAAATAGGCGGCAGATCGCACGTTGGGCGGCAGGCTTCCGGCCGGGCACTTTGTTGTGCATCGGTGCCGGGGACGGCACGGTTAATCTGGTTGTCGAGGTGCTGCTGCAAGCGCCCGGCCTGTCTGCTGAAGCTCGCCGGACGCCCATTTTACCTCTGTGGGGTGGTAACGCCAACGACCTCGCTTGCATGCTGAACGGTCCGGCCGGCAGGCAAGACATGCACAGCCTACTCGCCAAAGGGGAAGTGGTGCCGATTCATCCGCTCGTCTGCCGCCTTGCCTCTGCGGGCGGCCAGCGGACCCACAAAATTGCTATCTGCTACGCCAGTTTCGGCGCAACCGCCTTTGCCGCTGAACGTTTGAACCGGCCGCGGCATCGCAACAACCCGCTCCACCGCCTGCCCGGCGGTCGGTTTCTGAGCGAATTCGCTGCCGGCTTTGCGGCGCTCATGGGCGCGCCGACTTTCCGCGTACGCGAAGCCGACGATCTTAAGGTGATCTATGAGCGCACCTTCACCAACGGCTCGCGTTTTGCCAAAATCGACCGTTTGCCGCTCCGGCTCACCGACCAGGTATTTTACCTCCACACGCTCGAAAACAAACGGCTGCTATCCGTCCTTCCGCGCCTGGCCGAACTGATGCAAAAGCGTTACGCCGGCAAGTTTTTGCATAACCACGCCGCTTTTACCCTGGAAGAAGCCACCCTCGCCCAGTTCGACGGCGAGACCGTGCCGATTGCTGCCGACACGTCGATCACTGTGGAATTGTCGACCGATCCGTTCTATGCATATAGTACCCGGCTGAAGTCGAGGGATAGGGGTGGCGCTTGAGATTTGTCCGGTAATACGCTATACTAATCTCAAATTATCAAGCTATTTGTAAAGCCAAGGAGTTGCTTTTTTATGGGTAAGCCAAAAAAACGAACCTCAAGCCGCCGCACTGGTGCACGCCGCAGCCATTTGGTGCTTGAGCTCGCGCGTAAAGTTAATGCTACGTCGCCGGTCAAAGTCCGCACTACTGTTCGCGAAAACGGAAAAGCCCAAAAAGCCTAGTTTGCTTCGGCTTCGGCCGGGTATACTAGGAATATAAGCAGAAAGTTTTGACAGTATGGCATCAAACCGTCACCTTGGCCGTATCATTGCCCTGCAAACACTGTTCGAGCAGGATTTTCGGCGCGCCGCAGGCGATGCCAGCTTCAGCCTAGAGCACGTGCTGCAGCGCAACATCGATCGCTACAAGGCGACGGTCGATGACAAAGATTTTATCGAGCGGCTGGTACGCGGTGTCGACCAGCGGGGGCAGGAGCTCGATGACGAATTGCAGCCCGTCGCACCCGAGTGGCCTATCGACCAAATCGCCCGCATGGACCGCGTGTGCCTGCGCATGGGGCTGTACGAACTAAGGTATGAAAAAGACGTGCCCGCCAAAGTAGTTATCAACGAGGCGGTAGAGCTGGCCAAGGCTTTTGGCAGCGAAAATTCCTCGAAGTTTGTGAACGGTGTGCTCGGCACAGTATACCGCAAGCTCAATGGTGAAGACGTTACCGTAGAGAAAAGGAGCAAACAGCCTAAACCTGACGAGGAGCCGGCAAAATGAAACGCCCGAAATTCGGTGGGTTCAGGCGTTTTGTCCCCGGGCATCGGCCCAGCATCCAGGAAGTTGTCCACGAAACCACCGCGGGCGGGGTTATTTTCCGCCGCGACAAGGAAACCAATAAGGTTGAAATTCTGCTGATCCAAGATGCAAAAGACCGTTGGACCATTCCGAAAGGTCACGTCGAAGAAGGCGAGGAGCCAAAACAGACCGCCGAGCGCGAAATCAACGAAGAGACCGGCCTCAAGCAAATGAAAGTCTTTAACTGGCTCGGCAAGGTAAACTTCCGCTACCGCCGCGGTCAAGTGCTGGTGCTTATGACCATGCACATTTATCTGGTGCAAGCGCTGGGCGACACCAACGATTTAAATCCGGAAGATTGGCTCAACGATATTCAGTGGTTCCCGGCGAACATCGCCATCGACAAAATTGCCTACGACGACATCGGCAAGTTAATTTTACTGGGAATGAAAAAGATACGAGATGCAAGACTATAGCGCCTACACCGATTTTGCCCGCTCCGTGCTGGGAGTCGAATTTACCAATATTGAACAGCTGGTAACAGCCTTTACGCATCGCTCATATCTTAACGAGCATAAAAAGACCGCGCCCGAGCACAACGAACGGCTCGAATTTTTGGGCGACGCCGTGCTCGAGCTGGTGGTTACTGAGTATCTATACACTAATTTTAGCGAGCCGGAAGGCATTTTGACCAACTGGCGCAGCAGCCTGGTCCGCACCGAGAGCATCGGCGCGGCAGCGGCGCGTTTCGGATTCGAACCAATGCTCCGGTTGAGTCGCGGCGAAAAGCACGGCACCGACCGTGCCCGGGCACAAATTTTGGCCAACAGCTTTGAGGCCGTGGTGGGCGCCATCTACCTCGATAAGGGGTATGGTGCGGCCAAAGCCTTCATTACAAAGAGTATCTTGAGCACCTTTAAAGAAATTTTGGCGACCGGCTCATGGCTGGACCCTAAATCGCATCTGCAAGAAGTGGCCCAGAGCCGCGATGGCCACACCCCTATCTATAAAGTATTGAGCGAAGAAGGGCCTGACCACGAAAAGATCTTTACCGTCGGCGTATTTGTGGCCGGCAAGCTAAAGGGCACCGGCACCGGGCCGAGCAAACAGGCCGGCCAACAAAAAGCGGCCGAGGCCGCGCTTTTGCACTACGAAAGCACACAAAAATAGTCCGTACGCTAGTTAGCATACTTTTCTGGAGATAGCCAGGAAAATAATCACAAGCGGATTCGCTCCTGTCCGATATCATAGACCGGCAAATGTAACGGTAAGGAGAATAGTGTATGCGACTACTGTACAAACGAAAACGCACACCATTCGTCGGTGGGCTTACCCGCAGACTGGGCGCGGGACTAACGTCGGGGCGGCATATAATGCACCACGGCGTGCTTCTGGCGAGCACATTACTACTTTTGGTTGTTCCGCAGGCGGCCAGCGCATCCACTCCAAATGAGCTGCCGGATGTACGGCTCAAAAACGACCAGCAGGTTCCGACATGGTCCGGGACGATCACGAGTGATGGGGCACGTATCCCCTCTGTAGCAGAATGCCAGGCCTTTGCCTGCGATCACGTCAAACTGAATGTCGATTTGCCGAATGGTATTTTGAAGAAAGACGGCGGCGTGGAGGTAGCGCTGCGTTTGGTGAATCCCACCTTCGACGACAACCTCGGCCTCGTTGTCTACCAAAACGGTACACGCATTGCGGTTTCCAATGCAGCGGTTGCGACAGCGCAAGCGGTGCTGTTGCCATTTCAGAACGGCACGTATGACGTGTACATCGTGGACGGCATCGCTTACGGCGACACCGCTCCGACGCCTTCCACCAGCTATGAGGCTTTGGCGCAGGTGCGCTTCAACCCCAAGCCGGAGCCGAGCCGCAACTTGCTGCCCGATCTTGTTGCCTTGCCGCAACAAGAAGTAACGTTCGACAACCCCGGAGAGATTTTTAATGACCCCACTCCGGCAGGGTCCAACTGTCACCAGAGCGAAATTGACGAAGATGGCGCGCATCTTTGCCTGCGATTCGACCAGGTGCTCGGGAATATCGGCGAAGGTCCGCTCGATTTGCGATTCGACCAGCCACACGGTGTAACGCCGGTTGATGGTCAGGCTATCCCGGTTGTGCAGCGCATTTATAAGTCTACCGGCGGTTACACCGATGTTCCCGCAGGTAATGTCATTTGGCACGCCATTCATCAGCATTACCACTTTGTAGGCTTCGCCCAGTCCAAACTGTGGGCTGAGGATGCATCCGGCAACCGTACGGGCGCAAATCCGGTAGCCACCGGCAATAAGGTAAGCTTCTGTATTGCTGACACTAATCTGAACCCTTCCTACTGGACGAAGAAGAGTTTTGCTCCCCAGACGTATCCGGCACCTAACTGTTTGACTCCCGACTCGACCACAAACGGCACCGACCATTTCAAACAAGGGATGTCCGCTGGCTGGGCAGACGAATATGAATGGTTCTTGCCCGGACAATACATAGAGGTAAGCGGTGTAAACGACGGTGACTACATTTTAGACACCACCGTTGATCCAACAAGTCGTCTCGTTGAGGTTACGAAAGCCAACAACTGCGGTTCGGTCCGCGTACGCCTCACCGATATGCACACGAGCACTCCTCATGCTCAACTGCTCGGCGTTGGCCCTGCTTGTAAGCAATAGCCACTGCGCCGTTAGGCGAAACAATAGGGTAGCCCTCGCCAGGGCTACCCTATTTTCGTTGC
>DATGEW010000065.1:0-2443 GCA_035309745.1 Saccharimonadales bacterium (SeqCode) | reverse complement strand
CGCGCACGTACAAAATAACGCCGCGGTAATCATCGTAATAACTGTCAAAAATAAGGGCGCGCGTGGGCGCACTGGCATCGCCAGCGGGCGGCGGCACATCTTGCACGATCCGCTCCAGTACCCGGTCGACTCCTTGCCCGGTCTTGGCACTAATTTGCAAAATGTCTTCAAAGGCACAGCCCAGCAGGCTGACAATTTCTGCGCCTACCCGCTCTACGTCGGCTGCGGGTAGGTCAATCTTATTGAGCACCGGAATAATGGTGAGATCAGCCGCAATGGCCAGATACACATTGGCCAGTGTTTGGGCCTGCATACCCTGCGTGGCGTCAACCACCAAAATTGCGCCCTCGCAAGCTTCGAGGCTGCGCGATACCTCGTACGAAAAATCAACATGTCCGGGAGTATCAATAAGGTTGAGCTGAAAACCTTTGTACGCCATGCGCACCGGCTGCAATTTAATGGTAATGCCGCGCTCGCGCTCCAAATCCATGCGGTCGAGCAGCTGCTCGCGCATTTGACGCTTCTCTACCGTGCCGGTTAGTTCCAACAAGCGGTCAGCCAGCGTGCTTTTGCCGTGGTCAATATGCGCAATAATACAGAAGTTACGGATGTGGTCTTGTTTCACTCCCGCTATTATAGCAGATGTAACAGAGGTGAGCGCCTAACGGAACTGGGCGTACCATTCTTCCGGGTGCACAGCCAGGTCAATGAGGCTCCATATCCACGATGCAATACCGAAGAAACCAAACGTCAGTACATTCAGCACCAAGTTCAGCCAAAACTTCCAGGCGTCTTTTTGATAGGTGTACACCCACGCCCAAAACCCGAAGATGGCCGCGAACACAATGGCCGCCGTCTTGTTCTTCAGCGGGTACACGCCGCCCGAAGCGATATGCTTGTTGTTGGCAATGTCCTGCACCAGAAATATAATCCAGAGCGGCAAGAGCATAAAATCGACAACCGCCAGGATACCGATAATAATGCTGATGACGTTGAGCACGATCGCCCCAGCACTAGGAGTCTCGCCAAGCGCAGCCGACCCACCATTAACTGAGCCAGAAATAAATAGGAAGATAATAACCAGGATAACCATTGCGAACGGAGCGGCAATAAGCACGATCCACTTTTTAATGTCGCGCTTTTTGCGGTGCACCGGCTTGGGAGCAACTTGCACGCTGCTGAGGGTGGCCGCTATGCTACTGACAAACGGATCGCCAGGAGCCATAAGCATACGCGCCTGATTCAAACAGGTCAGCGCTTTCTGCTGGTCGCCGCCCAGATGGAGTAACAATGCCTGGAGTTCGTACAGCTTGGCCCGCTGCGAACCGACCGCGGTGGCGTGCTGATAAATAACGGCATATTCGTCCAGCCGCGTTTGATAGTGGTCCAATAGTTCGTGCGTTACTTTGCGTTCGGCCGCAGCATGTTCCAAGTTGTGGATCATGTGTACAATAGTTTGAAAGTCCGTCGCGGCAACGTACGTGGGGGCCGGGATATCCATAGGAGCACCTCTGTATTACTTTCTTTTAGCGTAGCCTTTTTTCAGGCAATTGACAATGGGATTACTGCAGGTTAAACGGTCCCTGACGGTTCGGTCTGAGTATAATCCGCCGGCGTATCCAGGTAAAGATCGGGCGCGCTTCATCCAACCCGAATAGGCCCGAAACCAACACATGCACGATAAACGTTACAAGGGCAATGAGTCCGAGTTTAATGGCGATGCCGAACCCAATGTCATTCGCACCGAGCGGGAATGAAGCAACGGTGATATAACCGGCCACCAGACTAAAACCGCTGGCCGACACAATACGCATCACTCCACTCCAAAACACCATATTAAGCAGCCCACGGTCGCGGATAACCATGATCGTGCTCAGCACCAACACCTCCGCCAGCGAGGCAAGTGACGAAGATAACGCAAGGCCAGCGATACCATACGAATTCTGCCGTGCCAGCACTGCCGCCAAGAATATGTTAAGGGCAATCGTAAAAACCGACACGAAGAGCGGTGTCTTGGTATCCTTCCGGGCATAAAACCAGCGAGAAATAATGGTATACATGGTGCGGAAAAAGATTGCCAACGTCAGGAACCCAAAGATCAAAGCGATCTGTGTTGCGTTCTTGGCAAACAATATACGAGCCAAATAACCGCGCCCAAAGTACGACACGATTACCACCGGAATAGTCACCCAAATCATGAAGCGCAAAATACGCAAGAAGTCCCGTCGGAACAAGTCCGGGCGGCCTTGGCTAATACGTGCCGCTAGGCGGGGGAAAGCGGCGGTCGAAATTGCCGTACCAATAAGCAGTGTTGGCGCAGCTTGCAACGTGCTTGCATTGTTATAAAATGTGATGTTGCCTTCTCCTAGCCTGCGGGCAAAATTAGTCTCGACGATAGTTTGTAGCTGGTCCATCCCTTGGTCGAGCGAGCGCGGCGGCAGCT
>DATGEW010000064.1:0-3244 GCA_035309745.1 Saccharimonadales bacterium (SeqCode) | reverse complement strand
AATTTTGGCACGCAATTGCTGCATGAGCTCACTGGTCAGCCGAATATCGGCGTTCGGCTGACCTGCCGCTCGTTCCAGCGCCCTGATTCCCTGACTAAAACCCGGCTCCCTCGCCCCCAGTGCCGTCGACAAAAATCGCGTCATATCTACCCATCAGATTACCACAAGCACCATCCATTAAACCAGCCCAAGATTGTCATCGCCCTCGAATAACAGCTTAGCTTAACAGGCGTAGAAGCCTTGGGGGGGTGCTTGGGTTAGACTAGAGCGGGGTCGGCTTATAATGCGCTGGCGCTTTGTGCAAAAGTTCGAGCAGTTGTTTTTCGGTGAGCAGCCCGGCCTGAGCGCCGAGTTTTTGGCAGACGCTCATGGAGTTGATAGGCGCCCAGCGCAAGGCGTCCTCCAGTGTGAGCCCCTTCATAGCCGCCGCTACAAAGGTCGAGGCAAAGGCGTCGCCAGCGCCGGTGCGGTCGTACGGCGGTTTGGGGTCTGGGTACAGTGGCATTTTGAGGCGCTTCTGGCCATCCGATGCGTACGCGCCGGCCGGACCGTCGGTAATTACCACCACTTTCGGACCGAGGGCGTGCAGTTTGTCGAACAAATCATTAATATCTTCGTGTTTGCCGCCACCAACAGTTACGGCCTCTTCGCGGTTAAGCACCAAGACCGACGCCCGCTTATACAGACGGTGTAATCGGTGCGCACCGGCTTCCATTTGGAACGTGCCGGGCTGAAAGGCCAAATGTACATCAGGATGCTCCTCGAGCCAGTCGGCGACGTCGTCGTGGTATGGCAACGCGTGCTTGCTAATAGAGCTAAAATACACCCATCGCGGTAGTTCTTTCGCGTGCACCTGCGGCCAGTGATAGTCGTATTCTTCGTGCTTAATGAGAATGGTGCGCTCGGCTTTATACCACAGCACATAGTGATAGTTGCTCTTTTTGCTGGGGTTGATGCGCACAAAGCGGGTATCGACGTCGTTTTTGCCCAGCGCCAAAATAATATCGCGTCCTTCTTGGTCGCCGCCCACATTGGTGATGAACCCGGTTTTCAGGCCCAGCCGTGCAAAGGCCACTGCCCCGTTTGAGGCGTTGCCCACACCCTCGATGACTTGGGCAAAATCAAACGGTAGCTTGGTACCAAACGGCACCTGCAACCATTTGCCGCCGCGGGAGTCGCTAACCACCTTTTCTTCGTCGTCAAACAGCCGAATAAACGCATCCGTCACCACGTCGCCAATGCTTAGAACGTCAAATTGGTGCATGCCCCCTCTTTCGAATCTTAAAACGCTACTGCTTATTGTGCCACAGCCAGCACTAAGCTGACAAGTTACAAATCTTGGGCGTGGGAGGCCTCGGTGTCGTTGCCGAGGGCGGCTTCGTCGAGTTCGCCTTTGCTGGCGGCGCTGGCGAGTTCGAGTTGTTCGTGGAAGAGTGCTTGCACGCCCCGGGTGTCATTCCGGTCCTTGGCCCACGCCTTCAGCACCGGGTCTTGCAGCGCACGTGAATATGAAAAGGTAATACCCCACGGCTGAGAGCCACGCTGAGCGATTCTACGAATAATTTGATTCAGGTTGGCAAAGGCGTCGTTGCTGGTCTGGCCGCCACTTAAGAACACGATGCCGCCAACCTCGGTCGGCACGTGATCGTAAAATACCCGCACGGTGCGCTCGGCAACGTCGCCGTGGTCGATGGGCGTGCCGCTGTCTTTGCCGGGCAGAACCATGCTCGTTTTGAGGATGGCGCCGGGCAGATGCACCCGGAATGCGCGCATCGTTTGGAACAAGATGTCGAACACACGGCTCATGGCCTCTTCGCACTGCTCGGCAGTGTGATTGCCATCGAACAACACTTCCGGTTCAACAATCGGCACGATGCCGGCTTCCTGGCAAATACGCGCATATCGCGCCAGCGTGAGGGTGTTGGCGCCGATACATTCATCGGTGGGAATACCCTCGCCAATGGCAATTACCGCGCGCCACTTGGCAAATTTGGCGCCCGCGCCGTGATAAGTAGCCATGCGCTCCGGCAAGCCGTCGAGTCCTTGGGTAATTTTTTCTCCCGGAAAGCCGGGCAAATCCACCAGGCCTTTATCTACCTTGATACCGGGCAGAATGCCGTGATTCTTGAGATACTCACGAAAGACCTGCCCGTGTTCGGTTGACTGCCAAAATGTTTCATCGTACAAAATGACGCCTCTCAAAAAATCTTCAGCGCCTGGCGTGGTAAGCAGCAGTTCGCGGTACTCACGCCGCGTTTCTTCGGTGCAGGGCACGCCCACGGCGTCAAAACGCTTTTGGCAACTCGCGTTGCTTTCATCAGCGGCCAGTAGTCCTTTACCGCGCACCACCATACTTTTTGCAATCCGTTCGAGTTCTTCAGTGTCCATCTGTACCCCCTGTTTGCCTTTATTGTAAAAGCTTATGCTGCCGCGTACAACCTACGACGTCTTTTGATATCTCGTGAAAAAATAAAGTATTGCTGTTGGCAGCCCGGCCAATACAAAGCCTATCAGCCAAAGGATACGCTCATTGCCCGATATAACAGGGTTATGCACCATATGCCAAAACATGCCGAGCCAAATAGCCAGCAACCCCAGGATGGCAACAAGCGGCAGTAACGACAGTACTCGCATACTACTTCTTTCGTCCGAGTAAGTCGTGCGCCGCCAAGGCAATGTGCATGCTGTCGAGTCCGTAATGCTTGAGAAGCTCTGCGGGGTCTTGCGCCGACTGGCCGAATTCGTCCTTCATACCGATACGCCTGAGTGGCGTGGGCAACGCTTCGCCCAACAGTTCCGCAACCGCGCCGCCAAGGCCGCCGGCAATCTGTCCTTCCTCGGCTACCACAACCGCTCTGGTTTTGCGTGCGCTGGCCAGGATTGTTTTGCTATCCAGTGGTTTTACCGTCGGCACGTGAATGACTTCGGCGTGAATGCCATCTTTGGCAAGCATATCGGCGGCGGCGAGCGCATGGTAGGTCATGGTGCCAGTTGCAACGAGTGTGACATCGTGCCCCTCACGAAATACATACGCCGGACCGATCGTAAACGGGGTTTGCGCAGTCGTAAACACCGGCGATGCACCTCGGGCCAAACGGACGTAGTTCGCTTGCTTGTGTTCGGCCATGGCAAGTGCCATCTTTTCAGACTCAACGCTGTCACACGGCACCAGTACCACCATAAACGGCAGCACGCGCATCAGCGCGATATCTTCGAGCGCCTGGTGCGTGGCGCCATCCGGCGC
>DATGEW010000063.1:0-12096 GCA_035309745.1 Saccharimonadales bacterium (SeqCode) | reverse complement strand
GTCCGTGGCCTCGCCGATGTCAATAACGTCGTCGCCAAGATATGGCCTGATTTGTTGGTCGTAATATTGCGTATTGGTCGGGTCAATCTTGCCGGCGATGAGTAGCGGAATACCTACTGCTCTTGCAATGCAGATGGCGTCACCGGTTCCTTTGTTTGGGGTGTGCACGCCCATGGCCGTCGCGTATCTGTCCGGCGGCTGGAACGGCAGACCGCCCAAGGGATCCTGATCGGCTGGCAACGGATAGGTGTGCCGCTTGAGATCGATGCCGTTGTACACTCGGGCGACCACGTGTAGCCCGGCGCGCTCAGCATCTCGGCGTTGCGAGTCGCTAATGCACACCAACGGGTCGTCTGGGAACTGCCGGTAAGCCTCGGCGTCTTGCGGCACGATAGGGCCGTGCAGCACAGATATAAACGGCACGGAGATGCCGTACTTTCGCCGCAGCGCTAACGCCTGGGGTCCGAAGTCGTTAATAACGACGTCCAATTCCTGTTGCCGGCCGGCGATGTCGCGGACGGCCCGCTCGAGCGCCACCTCAGCAGCACGCATCCGTTTTTCGGGGTCGGAGGCTATGGGTGTCAGCCGGATTGGCCCGTCGGTGCACGTTACCAGTTCGACGCCATCCGGTGCCAATGAGCCGCCGGCCGCATACAGTACCACGTGATGCCCTCGCAGCGCGAGCCGCCGTACGCGGTCGGAAACGACCCGTTCGGTGCCACCGTAGTGGCTGGGCGGCGTGGTTTCATCGAAAGGGGCGATATTCCCGATGCGATATGGCATAACGCGCGACCCCCTAAACGAATGAACTATATCCCGAACGGACTGTGGCCGATATGACAATTCCTACAAAGTGTTCGCTAGCGTACGCCGGTTTTGAGGCGGCGCTCGATGGCGCGCGACTCTTCGCGTTTTTTGAGCGTGGCGCGCTTGTCGTACAGTTTTTTGCCCTTGCCCAGCGCAATGCGCAACTTGATGTAGCGCCCGCCGGTGAGCATTTCCAGCGGTACGATGGTTCGCCCCTGTTGTTTGGCTTCGAGCAAGGCAGCGATCTCGCGGCGCTTGGCCAGCAGTTTGCGGTTCTGTGTTTGCTGCGCTTCGCTCATTTGTATGCCGCGGGAGCTGCTGATGGTGGCATTTACCAGCCACAGCTCACCGTCTTTTACCGTGACATACGCGCCGCGCAACTGGCCATGACCCAGGCGCAGCGCCTTGGTCTCGGCACCGGTCAGCGCAATGCCCACCACCAATGAATCGCCCAGCTCGTAATCGTGCCGGGCGCGGCGGTTGACAATTTGCTTGGTGGTCGCCTGCTTCTTTTTCATTATCTCATTAGTATGCCCTAGTCTTCCCTGTTTGGGAACAGGCTACCTGAGGCGCCAGCCGCTTTTGCGCAGCAACTGCCAGGACGTGGTAAGTCCTTCGATGTAACGTTGTCGGCCACGGACGTCTATGGCGAGATGTCGGACGGAAAGCAAAGGATCGAACCGCACCCGTAACCTGGAGGCAATAATACGGTCGCTTAAATCCTGCGCCTCATTGAATCGGAGCGTGGGATGAAAGCCGCCAATCTTTTCGAGAGTTTTCAGGTGCATAACCATATTGCCCTCCAGCACGTAATGCACATCCTGTGCGATAGGTTCGGTGCGGATGTCCGGCCAGGTACGACCAGGGCGTGCCGGTTTGAGCGGCAGGCCTTTACGCGCTAGGCGCGGCCGGACAATATTGTGGGCCCAATAGTACTGCGGAATACCGCCCAGTATCCAGGCGAGTGAAATGCGCGGACCAAAATTGAATGGTAGCTGCACGCCATGTTCGTCGTAAATAAGGCCGCCAAGGATGCCGATGGTCTCGTCTTGCATCAGACGGCGGATGGTGTCGGGGTTATGCTGGCTCACTAAGCGAACATCGGCGTCCATAAAATGGATGAAAGCTCGCGGCCATTGTTCTTTTATACTCAGAATTCGATTGCGGTTGCCACTCGCACCCCGGTTGCGCTTGCCGGCTATGACCTGCACGCCGGTAAAACCGCGTGCAATGGCCACGGAATCGTCGCGGGAGGCGTCGTCGAGTACATACACGGCATCGTAGCCTTGGGCGAGCACTTGCGGAAGTAATTCTTGGAGCGATTGTCCCATGTTGAAGTTAGGAATGGCGGCGATAACGGTCACAGGTTTCATGAGTTGCTCCTAAATGTTTGTTTGGCAGTATTCCATACACTGGGATCGTGCAGGGTTACCATGCGGTAATACCAGTATTCGGCCCCCCACAGGTACACTTGGCGCATGCCAGTGGCTTGAGCGAAGTTAATCTCGCTTTGCAGGCGATGGGCGTCGAGTGTTTTGTTTTGTTCGGCGAGGCTGGTATCGGCGATGCTTTGGCCGTTTGGCGGACACGCCTCGGCTTGCATTTCGTGGATCACGCTCTCTTTGCCGGTTAGTATTTTTTGCACGCCGGCCAAAAACGCGTAGTACCAGCTCGGTGTCGGGTAATTGAAATAGCGGTGTGTAAATGTGCCGTCCCACACGCGGCGATAGACGCTCATGCCCACGATGTCCGGCTGCGGCTGGCCGAGCAGCCAATCTGGAAAATTATCGCCACGCGACAAAATAATGGGGTGGGATGGGTCGAGCCGTTTCACCAGGTTAAACTCGCTTATTAACCGGGAGCGGTCAAAATTGGTGCATGCGCCAAAGCCCTGCAAAAAGTATTCGTTCTCGAGCTGGTAGCTTATGAGGATGGGCGACGACTTGTACCGGTTGACCACCGCCGATATAAAATTGTTGAGCCGCCCTTCCCACGCCGTCGTCGCCTCGTGTGCCGCCCACGCCGGCATGTGGCACTCCGGCCAGCGCGGTTGGCGCAGGCCGATGCTGAGCGTCACGGTGCCGTGCACGGCGGCGACCTGCTGCATTTCCCAGTCCAGCTCACCAAAGTTGTATGTGCCCTGCTGTGTTTCGATATCGCTCCAATAGCTCACCAAGCGAAAGTTACGCACTTGCAAATCGCCGGTGAGTGCCGTGAGTGTTTGGTGCGGGTCGAGCCCCAGGCTCGCCGCGTAATCGGGAATGAATGATACGCCCATTTGCAGCGGCTTGTGTTGCTCGCTGTGAATATACCACTGGGCGATGCTGTACATTGTGCCAAAACACGCGACAATCAGCGCAATCAGCACGATAACAAGCTTGTGCCACCAACGCCGCCCCCAGAAGCGCGCAAGCCAGCGCCAGCTTACGCGGCACGAACGCTTTGCGGCGTACCCCAGTTTTTTCATATATAATGTCAGTTTGTGCATAAGGTAAAGTCGGGTCCGGGCGCAACTGCGCGCGTGAGCATTATTATACCGGTCTATAACGAAGGCCGCTACTTAGCCGCTTGTTTGGATTCTATCGCGGCACAAACAGAGGCGCCTTACGAAGTTATCGTGGTGGATAATAATTCTACCGATGATTCCGCCATGATTGCGCGCCGGTATCCGTTTGTGACGCTCATCCGCGAGCGGCAGCAAGGGCTGGTGCCTGCCCGCAACACCGGGTTGGCCCGCGCCCGAGGCGATATCTTGGCGCGCATCAATGGCAATATCCGGCTGGCACCCGATTGGGTGGCGGAGCTGCGGGCGACCTATGCCGCCAACCCTCGCCTGGGAGGCGTAAGCGGCGTGTCGGTATCGTTTACTTTCTTTTTTGCGCCCGACACGGTGTATTGGTCGCTTATGTATTACTGGTGGACCGGCGCCTACTTCCGCTTGCCCGTGATGTGGGGAACCAATATGTCGCTCCGGCGTGAGGTGTGGCAAAAAATTAAGGCCCAAGCCTGCCCGAACAACACCGAGGTACACGAAGACCAAGATCTTTCGTTGCTGGTCTCGGCGGCTGGTTGGCAGGTCCGGCATAACCGGCGGCTGCGTATTTATATCCATGGCCTCGAATATAACAATTGGCCGCAGTTTGCCGAGTATATGCACCGCCGCTGGCTCACAAAACGCCGGCATGAGCAATTAGGCACCTATCAGGCGGCTGCCGCTCAGGTGACTCCCCGCTGGCGCGCCGTGCTGACTTATGCGTTGCTTGCCCTTCCTGGATGGCCGTTTATTGCCGGTAGTTTTGTGCTGGGCTTGCCAGGAATGGTGCGCAAAGCGCTCAAGCGTCCGGCCGCCTAGCTGGCGGTTTCGGTTTGCCAGCGCCCATTACTTTCCTGGTAGGGATGGCAGTTGCCCCACAATCCTTTTTTGGCTGATTGCGCGGCAGTTTGGTCCTGAGTAAAATCGGCGGCTTTCGTAAACGGATAGTATGTGTACGCGAAACCATAGCCGTTCTGCACCAGCAGTTCGTCCAGCAGTTGCCCGTTGGGCAAGTACACGTAGCGGACCAGCCGGCCGTAGGTGTCGCGGTTATCGCTTTCGGGATCGGCCTGCAGGCGGACTTTGCCGCCGGCGTGGCTAATCTCGGTCTTGGTGTAAGCGGCGGCCGCTGGGCCGTAGCATTGCACCGGCGTGTTCGGTTTGTGCGTTTCGGGGGTGTCAACGCCAATAAAGCGCACCGTTTCCGTTTTGCCGCCCATGTTCACCGCGATAGTATCGCCGTCTACATAATGGTTGATGCTGTAAAGTGCTGGGTCGTTTTGCATGGCCTGCTTGGTGGCCGCTTTGAACCAGCCGTAATGCTGGCCAAGTGCAACCACGCCCGCTACCAGTAGGGCAGCAAGTGACAGATATTGTTTGAGGCGGCGTTGGCTCACGCGCCCATTATACGCGTTTATGCTTCGGGTAAAAGGCCATTTTCGGGCAGTAAGCCGCGTTCGCGCAGCGCTTGCTCAACTGCCTCACGGGTAAGGCTGGTGCCGTCCAGTTTAATGGGCTGCTCGGCTTCGGTTGGCTCCTGCAGGTTGTGGCTAATGCGCTCAAAACGTTCGGGCGGCATGTTGCCCCATACGCGCGTGTCCTGGCCGTGGGCGTGGACGGTGGCGCGTTCACGAGCGAGTTCAATCGGCGTCGTCACCCAAATAACTGCCGTACGTGCGCCAGCTTTGGCCGCGATAACTTTGAGCTTTTTGCGGTCTTTGTAAAAGTTGAAATTAGTATCGTAAATCACACTTTTGCCCGCCAGCAATAGCGCTTCGGCTTCCTGGTTGAGTTGGGCGTACAGTTTAAGATTTTCTTCGTGATTGTGCGTGGGATGGACAAACCGGGAGTTGCGCTCATGGTCGGCCCAGAGGTGTACGGCGCCGGTCAGTTCGCGAATAGAGCGCGACACGGTTGTTTTCCCCGCGCCGGGGTACCCGACCATCAAAAAAAGCGTAGGCTTGCGCATTGCACTTAGCGTACGACGAAACGGGGTGCGCAGCAAGCGTCAGCTCGCGCGTTTAGGCATCGCAGGGTTCCAATTGCCCGGTCTGCTAAAAATCGATGCCTTTGTTGGCCAAAAATTTGTCGTCGAAATGATGCTTTATTTTGTGCATGTCGGTGGCGATATCTACCAGCGGCAGCAAGTCGGCCGGAAAGTTACGGCCGGTAAAACACAGGCTGGTGTTTGGCGCCCGGCCGGTAATGAGTTTTTTGAGCTGCGCTTTGGTGAGCAACCCGTCGTGGACGGCGTTGTTGATCTCGTCGCAAATAACCAGGTCGTAGGTGCCGGAGCTGGCGCAGCGCAGTGCCTCGGCGTAGGTTTCGCGGGCCGCGGCCTTGTGCTGCGCGGGCGTGACAAACTCGGCACTCATTTCGCCGGCGTTGTAAAATCCCTTCCCGCCTTTGTAAAAATGAAGTTGATCTTTAAACAGGGGTAGAATATCGCGGATGAACACGTGCTCGCCCACGCCCCAATATTTTATGAACTGGATAAACGCCACGTTCCACCGGTTCCCCAATGCGCGCACCATGAGCCCCAAGCTGGCGCTGGTTTTGCCCTTGCTGTCGCCGGTATACACCACCACGACCGACGGTTTACTCTGGTAGTCCTCGAAGGCCATACTGGTAGCTTACGCTACTTTTGTATTGGGAAGTGTGGTATTTCTTGCTACACGCATGCTCGAGAATGACTTGGTGTCTGTGTAGTTATGGAGCAGGAAGGCGCTGACCCGGGCGTGGCGCCATGCGAGCCGAGCGGACTGTGTGCTTTCGGAGTTGGCTCGCGACGATTGATTTAGGGTACGCCAATGCTCATGGGCGGGGCGGGCTGCTTCCTCAATTTCCGGACCGAAAATGGTGAATTGGTCGGCGCCCGTCTCCAAATAGTTGCGGATGGTGTCGGCGGCAACCGCTTCCAGGTTATTTGAAGGTTCTCGTTCGGTGATAATGACCGTCTCGAGTGCTTGTAATGCAAGGCCGGGGTAGTCGGTGGCTAAGCCTTCAAATGCTTTTTGCGCGGCCTGCTGTTCCGGGAGAGCTGAACCGTACATGCCGAGAATGTTCCCCATATGCTCCTCCGTTACGGCCACAGTGTATCGTTAGTTCCCTACCCGGCGATGCGAATTACATCACAATTACACGAGTTTTTTGTCGTGCAGCGCTGCGTCAATTTTCGGTTTATCAAACCCCACCACAATGGTACCCTCGATATCGAGCACCGGAATACCCATCTGCCCGGATTTTTCTATCGCCGCCTTGGCATCGTCCACGCTCAGATCGACGTTCTTATATACATATTTCACCTTCAAGTCGTCGAAATAGCGCATTGCTTGGTGACAAAACGCGCACCACTCCGCGCCGTACACAATAACTGGGCTAGCTGGTTGATCCATAATAATAACTATAGCATAGCCCAGGTGACGCTGGGCCCTATACTTGCGCTAAGGTGAGCGGCTGGAGGAGCAGCAGGCGCGGCCCGCCTTCTTTGGGTGTGGTATGTATGGTGTGCGGGTACATCTGGAAGATCTGCGCAGGTGGGTAGCTAACGAGTGTAAAATTGGCGCCTTCGGCGTCCTGTTGATTATTTAATGTGCGGTACCTTGTGGTGGGAGCGAGTTCATGTGGGCCGTGGGCGCACAGTGTGCCCGGTACTTGGCCAAGGGAGACGCCGTACAGCAGAAAGGGAACTTCTGGATGAGGTCGCTCTTTGTGCCACTCAAGTCTATCGTGTATAGAGTCGTATACGCCGATGAATGAATTTTCACGTAGGATGGTTACTTCACTTGGATCGATGTCGTTGGCCTCCAGATCCGCTCGCCAGACCACATTGAGTGCCAGACGAGCTTCTTGGATTGCCGCTACTTGTTCTTTTGTCAAACCAGGCGGCAGTTCGCCATCGCCCAGAAAAGAGTAAGGGATAGTAAGCGCATCCAGTGCCGCTGAGTCTACATCACCGAGCAGTATGTGCCCAATGTCCCGGCTTATAGATAGGGGTGAGCGGCCCGCCGCGGCTTCTGTATCGAGCGGCGGCGCGTCGTCATACAATGCAACTGTCGTTCCGCGCTCCCCGACTACATGTATCATGTAGCTTATTATACCATATTTGTCTCTCCTACTCTTATCTACCCCAGCAGTATCCTCTGTAATATATGTTGCATCAAGAGAGGTATATCTGGTATAGTTAGTAAGAAATGAAGCAAGCCGCCGACTCACCGACGACTCCCTCAGGTAGTGGCACCTTTGGTGCCGGGGTCATTGCCCTTACCTTTTTGGACACTACCTGGCGAATCGCAGTGCCGGTGGTGGGGGCAACGCTCGCCGGCATCTATGCCGACCGACACCTGCACACCAAGCCGTGGCTTACTTTGTTGAGTGTGGTGCTGGGCTTTGCCCTGGCCGCCTTGCTGGTAAAAAGTCAGATTGCCAGCGTACAAAAAGCGGAGGAACGTAAGAAATAATGTTTGGCATATTTGCTGCGCAGAAGCCCCCAGAGGTGAGTGTCGCACCGGAAGTTATTTTCCATGTGGGCCGGTTTGTGGTAACCAACTCGCAGCTGCTCGGTTTGGTGGGCATTACGCTGCTCCTGCTGGCCTTTTTTTGGGTGAAGCGCGCGGTTCGCCGCGGTTCGCGCAGCCGGTTTATGCACCTTATTATGTGGGGCTTCGAAAGCTTGTACGACACCACGGTGGAAGTCATTGGCGACCGCGAGGTTGCCCGCAAGGTAATGCCGCTGGCCGTGACCCTCATGTTTTTCTTTTTGGTGAATAACTGGCTGGGTATTTTCCCGTTCGTCGGGTCCATTACCTACCATGGCACGCCGCTGTTCCGCGGCGCGGCTGCCGACATGAACATGACCTTTGCCTTGGCGATTATTTCCATGACTACCGCGCAGGTGTGGGCCATTAAAAAGCACGGCTTTTTTGGCAACATCCGCCGTTATCTCATTAGCCCGTTCAAAGATCCGCTACACAGTTTTGAGGGCGCGCTCGAAATTGTTGCTGAGTTTTCGCGTACGCTCGCCCTGTCGCTTCGTATTTTCGGCAACGTGTTTGGCGGCGAAGTATTGCTGGGCGTCATTGCCTACCTCACCAGTTACGCAGCGGGCATTACTCTGCCACTGTTTTATGTGCTCGAATTATTTGTTGGCGCCGTACAGGCGTATGTGTTCTTTATGTTGACGGTCGCATTTATTAGCCTCGGACTTCCGAGTGGCGAGGATGCGCATACAGATGCGGCCGAAGACAGTCATTAATAGGTAATTAAAGGAGTTAATACTAATGGAATCACTTGCATTTGGTCTGACCTACGCAATCGCAGCCGCCGGCTGTGGCATCGGTTTGGGTTTGGTGGGCCTGGGCGCCGTACAGGCAGCCGGCCGCAACCCCGAAGCTTTGGGCAAGATCCGCACCCTGATGATTTTGGCCATGTCCTTCGTGGACGCCCTGGCGATCATCGGTTTGGTGGTGGCCCTTATCGTCAAATTCCTAAAATAAGGTCAAAGGTTTAACTATAAAATGGTACCAATTGTAGCAGCAGCCAGCTCCAATCCCAGCCTGTTTCAGGCGTTGGGCCTGAACGCGCAGCTTTTTATCGAGCAAGCGGTCGCGTTTCTTATTTTGGTGTTTGTGCTGGGCAAATTTGTCTACCCCGCTTTGGTGAAGGCCATAGACGACCGGCGCAATGCCATTGAAGCCGGTCTGCAAGAAGCCAAGGAAAGCCAGGAGGCGCTGGAACGCGCCGAAGCCAAGGTAGCCGAATTGCTTGAGCAAGCCCGTAAAGATGCCGACGATATTTTGGCCCGCTCTCACCAGGAGGCGGTCGGTATGGTGGCAGATGCCGAAAGCAAGGCCAAGGCCCGCGCCGAGCAAATCGTGGCCGACGCCCGGCAGCAGCTCGACATCGATATTGCCAAGGCCCGCGAAGCGCTCAAGAAAGACACGGTTGAGCTGGTGGCCGCAGCCACCGAGCGCATTATCGGCGAAAAGCTGGACGATAAAAAAGACGCCGCCCTGGTCAACAAGGCGCTCGCCCAGGAGCAGGCATAATATATGAATAACAAGGTGTCGCGACGAGTACTCGCCCGGACGGTAGCAGCCAAGTTGCTGGCCGAACCGGCCCGCCAAAGCCATTGGCTGCAGGTGACGGCCGCGTACGTTATCGAGCAACACATAGCCGCCGATATCGACCTGCTCATAAACGATATCGCCCAGGAGCTGTATGCTCAAAGCGGCCATTTGCTGGTGGACGTAACCAGTGCCCGCAAACTGTCTGAGACTGTCCGTGCTAGCCTCAAGCGCACCTTGCAAGACGCCACCGGCGCCAAACGGGTGGAACTCGCCGAGCACCTCGACCCTACCCTGCTTGGCGGTCTCGTTGCCCGCACGCCGAGCCACGAGCTCGACGCCAGCGTCCGCACCCAACTCAAGCAACTAGCGAGCCTATAAGGAGAAGAAAGTAGCAACATGAGCGAATTAGCAATTCAAGAATTATCGGCTGAGCTGAAGGACGCGATCCAAAGCCTCCGTACCAGCAAAGGCCTCGAAGAAGCCGGCATTGTGACCCGCGTGGGCGACGGTGTGGCCTGGGTGTATGGCCTGCGCAGCGCCGGATACAACGAAGTGATCGAAATTGAGACGCGCAGCGGCGGCAAAGTGACTGCCTTTGCGCTGAACCTGCTCGAAGATGAAATTGGCGCGGTTATTTTGGGCGACGACAGCGATGTGGTTGCGGGCGCCAAAGTAACGATGACCGGCCATGTGCTGGATGTACCGATTGGCCCCGAACTGGTGGGGCGCGTGGTTGACCCGCTTGGCCGCCCGCTCGACGGCAAAGGTCCCATCAAAGCCAAAGAACGCGGTTTGTTGGAGCGTGCTGCTCCCGGCGTGATGGCCCGCAAAAGCGTGCACGAACCGATGATGACCGGCCTCGTGGCCATCGACGCCATGGTGCCCATCGGCCGTGGCCAGCGCGAGCTGATCATCGGCGACCGCCAGACCGGCAAGACTGCCATCGCCGTGGACACCATGATTAACCAGGCCAAGCAAAAGACCGGCGTTATCAACGTGTACGTTGCTGTTGGCCAGAAGTTTTCCAAGGTTGCCGCACTGGTGGAGCGCCTAAAGCGCGAAGGCGTGATGGATCAGACCATTGTGGTGGCCACCAGCCCGTCCGACCCCGCCCCGCTGCTGTATCTTGCACCGTACGCCGGTTGCGCCATGGGCGAATATTTCCGCGACAACGGCCAACACGCGCTGATTATTTACGACGACCTCACGAAACACGCCGTGGCCTACCGCCAAATGAGTTTGTTGCTCCGCCGTCCGCCGGGCCGCGAAGCTTACCCGGGCGATGTCTTTTACCTGCACTCGCGCCTGTTGGAACGCGCCGCCAAGCTCAACGATGAGCTCGGTGCCGGTTCTTTGACCGCTTTGCCGATTATCGAAACGCAGGCCGGTGACATCTCGGCGTATATCCCCACCAACGTCATTTCTATTACCGACGGTCAGATTTTCCTGGAAACGAGCTTGTTCTACCAGGGCGTGCGCCCGGCCATCTCGGTTGGTCTCAGCGTTTCGCGCGTGGGTGGTGCGGCACAAACCAAGGCCGTAAAGAGCGTGGCCGGTTCACTGCGTTTGGACCTGGCCCAGTTCCGCGAACTAGCCAGCTTTGCGCAATTTAGCAGCGACCTCGACGCCGAAACCAAGCACCGCATCGAGCGCGGCCAGCGCCTCACCGAGCTGCTCAAGCAAAAGCAGTACCAGCCGCTTTCTATTGCCGAGCAAGTGGTGAGCCTCATGGCCGCCACCAAAGGCGCCTTCGATACCGTGCCGGTGGCAAAAATGAAGGACGCCCAGGCCGAACTCATCAGCTACATGGAAGACAAGCACGGTGCGGTCATGAAAACCCTCAACAAGGGGGACAAACCCGACGAAGCCATAGAAAAAGCCGTACTCGAATCTGCCGGACAAGTCGCCAAGAGTTACGCTGCAACTACTAAGCCGAAGAAGGCGGAGGCTTAGCATGGACGGACCGGGAGCTGGCGAGCGCATTGCCGCTGCATTAGGGGTAGACGAGGCCGCCTACAGAAACGCCGGGGGTTATGCGGCAACCGAGATGCTCGGTAAGGCCGTGCTAAATGGTACCTCGTATGGCCCGCATGCCGGGATGACTGCGTTTGACAGATTCGTACAATATACTCGAGATGCTGTTGAAGCCGGTGATCCAACAGCGCTGGCACAGGTCGCGCACTATCTGGGTACCGTGTTGGATGCCCTCGGCGTACCGATACAAGTGCCCGAATTAGCCTCAATGAGGCAGGAGTCGTAGATGGCATCGCGTCAGCAAATTAAACGGCGGATCGGGAGCGTGAAAAATACGCGCCAGATTACCAAGGCTATGCAGCTGGTGGCTGCCAGCAAGCTGCGTCATGCGCAGGAGGCCGTGGTACGGCCGCGGGCATATGCCGAGCTGGCGCGCGAGATTTTGACGCGCCTGCGGCAGCTGGGTGCCGGCGAGAGCGAGTTCCACTTATTTATGGAGCGGCCGGTGAAAAAACGCCTGCTCATCGCCATCACCAGTGACCTCGGTCTGGCCGGTGCGTACGACGCCAACATTATCCGTACCATGATTCACGAAAGCCAAGCCGACCGCAATAAGGGCGTGAAGACGAGCGTGGTGGCCATTGGCCGCAAAGCGGCAACCGCTGCCGCGCACATTTCGGACCTCAACGTCGAGGCCGTCTACCAAAAACTGCC
>DATGEW010000062.1:0-10432 GCA_035309745.1 Saccharimonadales bacterium (SeqCode) | reverse complement strand
CCGTACATTCCGTTGAGCCCCGAGGTGAGCACCCAAAGCGCCACGTATATGTAGGCCCACTGTGTGGGGTCGGTGTTGTGCACGCCGTTGAGCAGCACGAGCGCGTTCAGCATGGTGCCGAGGAGCGTTGCCATGGTAAGGCCGTACGTCCGCACAGCAACCCAGTAAACGGTCAGCAGATAACCGAGCGTCACCGCCGACAGCACTAAGGTGACATGCCCGTTTAGGTTAAGGTGCACGCCCAGGTTTCTAAACGGTGGCAGCATTTGCGTCGCGGCCACCCCCACCAGCACCGCAGCATTGGTCGCAACCATCAACCCCCAGTACACTCGGTACCAGACCTTTGCCACGTGGAACATAAAGTCGTCGATGATCATTAGTGTAAGTATACTACGCTTATGGTTAGGACGGCCATCGCCCGCCAGTGCGAATATTGAGTATTCATCTCTGTTGTGGTACGATAACGAGGCGTTTTTGCGTGCACACGGCCCCTTCGTCTAGTGGTCCAGGACGTCAGGTTCTCATCCTGAAGATCGCGGGTTCGACTCCCGCAGGGGTCACCAAAGTATCGACTCTCGAACTTGAGACAACAGAAAAAACGCTGCAATCGTCGCGGCGTTTTTCTCGTTTTTGAGGGCGTTCGCAAATACATTGTCGGTCTCCGGCTTGACGATTTCGGCAGTTTCCAGTCGTCACTTTATTCTTGCTAGAATCTAGGTATGTCCGACGAATCCAAAGACGTTCGAATACGTGCCTCTGGCTACGAAAATATCTATTTTGATTGCCCGAGTTGTAGAAAGGAAAACATCCTCAATCGTCTCACCGATATCGGTAACGATATGCCTATATCTCGCATGGAGGGCGTACTTTGCCAAAATAATAAGTGCAAGCAAGTTGTCACTTTGCTGGGTGATAGCGTAAATGCTGCAAAATATAGATGGTTTTTCGATGAGCTGTACGTCTTTGTTGCACGTAAGGAATATCGGAGCTATATACTTTCTTTGTGTCAGGGAATTGAAGCCTTCTTCTACCAAGCGGTTATAAATAAGAAGTTTGACAGGAATCCAGTATTTAGGGATGGTGAGGGCGGACTATTGTTGGCTCAGTACAATGCCGCGCGTAAAAGATATGAAACCGCTATTAAAACGTACGCTTTTAATAAAATGCGTAAGGAGTTTCTCGATACATTCATAGATGAAAGAGAAAATTATGTACCCGCACATTTGAAAATGCGCCATGATAAACGTGACTTCGCGTTCGGTACGGTTGAACGGTCTACCGTTCATATCCTGAGGAACAAAGTCGCCCATAAGCTCGCATACCGTCCTACTTGGAGAGAGATAGAGCCCTTTAATAGCGAACTTGTTGAAGCGATTTATTGGCTTGGCATATACCTGGATATTGAAGATTCGGTTATGGCTATAAATCGTAGGTACCTTCCCGACCGTATGGCCTAAAATGGTTGGCGCTTCGTGTATCTGTTATGATTGCCAATAGAATGACAAGGATTACGGGTTATTTTGAAACATCCATTGATTTCAGAAATCGGCACTTTGACTTTGAAAAGGATTGCGTCGGTGCAGAGGTGCGTTTTAGCTTCAGAGGCCAGAACTATATAATCTGTTTTCCTAATTTCGACTTTGACAAGCCTGACGGATTTGGCCGCCCAACGCCAACCTTTGACGGAACGCGTGTAAGGCTCGATTGGCTACGTCGGAAGTCTGGTCGGTGTGTATTTGGTAGCGAACATTACCGTGATCCCAAGAATAAGCTCGTATTGCGCTTTACTTGTAATCAGCTCATCGTGCAGTCAAGAGGATGCGTTGCTGCCGACAAAGCACGAAAAGCCAAAGCCGATCTGCTGCTCTGGCGCGATGTCTTTGCAAAGTGGTGGGAAGTTATAGGTTATGACGATCTGGAGGGCGGCAGCACGCGCGTTGAGCAAGCAGATTCCATAGAGTGCTACTTTGTTTATGCGGACAAATCTAAACGAACCAGACGAGTTAAAAGCAAAAAGGAGAACAGCATATCTGTTATTGCCGATATATCTACCGGCTTAAATATAAAACAATTAAAGCGTATCCTGAAACATAGCTCAAGCGGTCAGTATCCGCCTGGTTACTACGTCCTCCTTATTGACGCGCTTAAGCACTTCAATCAAGGAAAATACCGTCAATCTATGCTGGATTCGGCTACCGCTATTGAAATGACACTTACACAGTTATTAGATAACAAGCTTACAGCCTCCACGCCGCAGCAAAGGAAGCTGCTTTTTGATAAGTACAGACAAATTAGTGGCCTAACTACTGCGCTGAAGGTGCTCGGCGAAACGATACCGTCTGATGTTGGTACTAAAATCGGTACACCACGAAACCAGGCAATCCATAAAGGGGCTGAAGTAACCGAGGCTCAAGCAAGAGAGGCGCTTCAGGTGGCGCGGTCGTTTATATATATGGCCTTGCCATACTAAAATCCGTCAATAGCGCCTACGGTCAGTTTAGATAGAGGTGTGCAGAGGAGTTTTGCAATATTCGGTTGTTTATTTTGTAATATGATGCTACAATACAAGTAATGCATTCATTGCAGGGGGATGTCTCGTATGAGCATCGTAAATATGGCCGCGCAAGCGGCTATATTTATATCATCTTCTTGCCATAGCCACTGATCTTACCTGTCAGTTTATTGCGATAATACTTAGGCTGAATCCGAGGTATAAGCTGCTGCATAAACTTACTGTTGATACGCTCGGCCTTGCTCGAAATAAGTAATACGTCCAGTTTAGAGGCAAGCACTATCAGATCGGCAAGCTCCAGACCGGCTATGCTATCCTTGGGCTTAAGTTTTATCTTTTTTGAGGTAAGCCTTACTTGCATGACGTTATCTTGCACATAGCTAGTGCCGTTTTCATAAAAACGTGAGTATTCCGCTCTGAGCGCTTCGTCTTCCTTTTTGCCCCGCGCCTCGGCGAGCACGTCGCCTTTACTGTCAACTGAGTTCAAAAAGCTCACATACTTTTCAAGTAGTATCTCCAAACAGTAATGATATGGGTGCTCAGGGTTAAAATATTTTGTTTTGTGAGCGATCTTATCTATAACGACCGTAAATAACATAAAATCTAGGCCGTCTATTAGGTTGAAAATTGCCTGATTCCATTTAGATTCGGCGACAGGGTCTGCAAGCTTGGCATATGGTCCGGACCGTTGGATAATCTCCTCCCGATGTAGCGTAAACTTTTCGTCGGGATCAGGGCTAACCAGCGCTTTCAGCTTGCGCATGCCCGGTTGGAGCTCAGTTTCTATAATATCTTGCCGGACGGCTATGCCGGTCAGCGCCAGGTAGCGTTTATCTGCCTGCTGGCTCATGGAATATGAGTGAGTGCCGGATTCATCAACATAAAGCCTGTATAAAGACATGATTAAGATTATAGCTCAACCTCTGGTGGTATAATAGGAGTAGCCGGTAGGGTGGCATGAGTGGTTGATGGCGCCGGGGCTGATACCCCGGTATGGCGAAAGGCATCAAGGGTTCGAACCCCTTCCTACCTTATGTTACAAAAGTAATACTCTTGTATCTGTTAAGTTCGCGAGTTCTTGCAGTAAGGTCACCAAACGTTTTATTTCTAGATCAAACCTCATAGATATCATGCTATTATTATGAGTAAGTGCGTCTGTCTATGAAACCTGTTGTCAGAATTGTTATAGGCGGCCTGTTGCTGGCGTTGGCTCTTACTATGGTTAGTACTTTCCACGCCCTGGCTGCGTGCGACCCCCTTCCCAGCGATAAAGGTCAGGCCAGCGGCACGCTTACCGTTCCGAGCAGCGGAACTTACACCATCTGGCTGAGGATGTGGGCGCCTGCCCCCCAGAGTGACAGCGTGTTCCTGCAGGTGGACGGCCAATGCCCGTTCGTGGTCGGTGACAGTCACTCCGGGCCGGGATTGCAGTGGTTCAATTTTTCCGCCGGTGCTACTACGCCGATACGGGTAAGCCTGGCCCAGGGTGCACACACCGTTATCCTTGCAGGGCGTGAGGCTGGCGCCGGGGTGGACCGTGTGCTGGCTGTGTCCGGCTCTTCCTGTGCTCCGGTGGGGGATGGCGCTAATTGTCTGTCTGCAACGCCCAAGGCCGCTTCGTCCAGTAGTATGACGACTCCTTCCTCGTCATCGCAGCCGCTCTTACCCGCCGCGAAACGCAGCAATGTGCGGGCGGGAGTGTTCTGGGGTGCTATCGGATTGACCGTCGTGGCCACGGCTGGATTGGTGGCGGTGTTTATGTGGAAATTCATATTTGTAAAACCGGCGCCTGCTGTCCCGGCGACCGATATCGTGGTAGGTGGCACGCCAGATCTGCATTCGCGCTCGCTTTTGCGCTTTTTGCGCTACCCGAAAGCAGCACTTATTGTATATGGCGGAGTTATGGTTATCGCGGTGGTGGTGGCATTTGCCGCGGCATCGGATAACCAGCCGGTGTTTGAGGTAGAAACCGGCAAGCTCTCGGGCGGTGCGACAGTGGTCGGCAGCGCTGAGGCATCGGGTGGTAAGTATGTCGTCTTTAACGTGAATCCGGTTGGAGGTAACGCTGGCGGTGCCTCCAACAAAACCGGCGCGTCAAAGACAAGCTCGAGTGGGAGCGGTACGTCTTCAACATCCGGGTCGTCGTCTGGCAGTTCGGGTAGCTCCGGGGGAGGCTCTGGCAATTCGGGCGGCAGTTCTTCTCCCTGCCCCCTGCCCAAATACCCCGACGCCACCTGCACCGGCGTACCGGCCGGTACGGTCCTGACCCCGATTACCGGCGATATGGACATCAACACGCCCAACACCGTCATCGACAGCAAATATGTCCAAGGCGTCATTACGGTGAACGCTCCCGGAGTCATCATTAAGAATTCCAAGATTCGTGGTTCGGTCAGCAACAACCATGCCAGCAAGTACCACGCCGGCTACAGCGGTACCGGCCTGCTCATTGAAGACAGTGAGATTACCTGTGAGGATGCAAACGGCGTCGCCACCAACAGCACCGCCCTCGGCGACAACAGCGTGACCGCCCTTCGGCTGAACATCCATAGCTGTGAGAACGGCTTTGACATGGACCTCGATGCCGACATCGAGGACAGTTACATCCACGACCTGTTCCAGAGTGCCGATGCCCACACCGACGGTATCCAGTCGTATGACGGCTCCAACATGAAGCTCATCCACAATACCTTTTACGGCGATACGCCCTTCTGCCCGAATGCCGACTATTGCAGCGGTACCTCAGGCGTTAATGTCAACGCCCACCCCGACTCACCGGTGCACACCAACGGCCTGATCGTGAAAGACAATCTCCTGGCGGGCGGCGCTTTTACTCTCTACTGTCCCGGCTCTTCGTCAACGAACGACGTTATCCAGGACAACCACTTCAGCTTTAAGTTCCGTGATCCCAATAGCAAAGTCGTCTATGGCCCTGGTGTTCCGCCCCCATGGAAGCCTGATTCTGGTTCCGGTGTCGGCTCCTATGGCCCCTGGACCGGCTGTAATGACGAAGCCGTCGTCTCCGGCAATGTCTACCATGAGACGGGTGTGGCGGTACCGTTTGAGTAGGGGACGCTCGGCGTAGTATGGCGTGAGAAGCAGTGTTATTATACTTATGTATATGAGAGTAGCAGTATGACACGTCTGCCTATGCCGGGTTCTGACGACGGCACCTGGGGCACTATCCTCAATGATTTTTTGTCGGTCGAGCATAACCCCGATGGCACGCTGAAAAGCAACGGATCGCTGGGTACAAAGGCCGACGACACGAGCGTGGTGCATAAAACCGGCAACGAAACCGTCGCTGGCATCAAGACGTTCACCAGCGCACCCGTGGTGCCGGCAGGCTCGTTTCCTGAAAGTGCTGTCGCTAACCTCACGACCGATCTCAGCGCCAAAGCGCCGTTGGCTTCGCCGACATTTACCGGAACAGTGACTGTTCCCACGCCGACTACGGCGAGCGATGCGGCCACAAAGAGCTATATCGACGCTAGTCCGCAGAGCATCTACCCGCTTTCGGCTTACGGATTCATTGCCGCTACCGACAATATTTTGCTATTTGGCGGGTCATCGGGTGCGGGTGGAGGCGACACCTTTTATGCCCGGTTATATGTTCCACCGGGGGCTACTATTTCTGCCATAAAGGTGGCAATACATCAAGGCGGCACGTATAACGGCACCGGCACACCGAACCAGCTGGCGCTTTATGACGATAACGGCACGCAGATTGCAACGACCCCGGATGACCCAACTCTCTGGTCGGCGGCAGGTTGGCATGGTGGCAACCTGCCGTCTACCATCGCCGCGCAAAATACCGGCCGGTTCGTGTATGTTGGTTTTATCATAGCGGGTTATTCGGGCATATCACTTGCCTGGCCAAATGCCGCAAATATAGCATCAGAAATTACCAGTGCTAATGTGAACGGTAAGAAGCGTGGTATGTATCTCAACGGCCAAAGCAGTCTACCGGCTTCATTTGATCCGACGTCGTTCGGTACCACGTCAAGCTATATTCCCCTTTTTGGTTTGGTGCCGTAACAGGCTTTAGGTAGTTTGCCTTGTTCGCTCGGTAAGCAGTTTTAAAATTCTTTGTTCGAGCGCTACCCGGGTTGGCTCGTCGAGGTAAGGGTTATCTTCGGCGCCGGGTACCTGCATGCTCAGCATGGGCAGTGCCCGCATCACTTCGGTGAGGTCGTATAGACCTGGAGGAAGCTGGCCCATCTCCAGCGAGACTCCTCTGGATTGAATGGAATATACCTCAGCGAGAACCGGATCGTCCGCCCCCCCTGTGCCGACGAACGCAATTGAAATAGTGCTTGGAAATGTGTTCGTGGGGTAAATGACTACGATGTCCCTCTGCTCGGATTCAAAGGCTACGCCGTGCGTGCTACCGTTACCGCCAGTTAGAAGCAGGCCACTACCCGGATTATTTCGGCAGTCATCGACACTTCTTTTGAGGAAGGCTTGGGCGAGATCATAAGTCGAGCTGGTTATTGGACTGGGGCCACTCTCTGCGCCGGCAACGACGACGTTGAAGGCCAGCGTACCGAGGGAGCGAACTATGCGTCCGACCGTGGCGCCGTCGACGCCCTGCAGTTCAAGGTTATGGGTGCCCTGTTTTCCGTACCCTGGCGACAGCGGCATGCCGCGATTACTGCCGCTGTTATACTCGAGAGCGTTCGCTAAAAAGCCGACGGCTAAGTGCCCCACGCCACCCCGCTGGCCATATCTCAGAGAAAGTTGCCGGCCATGTACATCTCTACCCTTTGTAAGCGGCAGGTTGACGGCGACACCCTCAAGTTGATAATTTTCCGGTGCTTCCCGTATACGAACAAACGCCGCCGGCGCGTCGTTTCGGCCCGGTACCCCCATTACGACGCATGTGGTGCCTGCCTCATACAGATCCGGCCAGTATAGACCCTTCTATGCATAACCCGACGACCCATCGACGCTAAAGCGTCCTGCATATAACTGCCCGATGCCCGCTTCGTGCGCCGTAGGGCCAAAGGCCATCTGATTTGCCGCCTGCACCTGAACGCGGAAAAAATCGGCCTGGTCAGGGCTGAGCTCCGTCCACTCGTTGGTCTCAAGCGACATAGTACACTTAATAATATAACGTTTTCATCTTTTATCCAACGTTCGCGGCTTCTAGGTATAGGTCTGCTCCCCAAATAGGCATGAGTGACATACCGCGGCGTGGTTAGGCTTTTTGGGCGGAGATGTTCACCATCCAGTTCATACCGAATTTGTCGGTGCACATGCCGAACGTGTCGCCCCACGTGGCTTTTTCGAGTGGCATGGTAACAGTGCCGCCGGCCGAAAGATTCTCGAAATAACCGCGGAGCGTGGGCTAGTCATCGCCGCTCAGCGACAGGCTGACATTGTTGCCTGGTTTGTGCTCCATGCGAACGGACGTGTCGGCCGCCATGAGGGTGATGCCGTTATCACCTTCGAGCTGGGCGTGCATCACTAAGTTGTCTTCCTCGGGATTTTGGGAGGCGTGCGCTTCTCCAAAGGTGGTCATCGTAAGCTTGCCGCCAAATACACCTTTGTAAAATTCCATTGCCTCGCGGGCGTTGTTTTTAAAACCGAGGTACGGATTGAGCTGTACAGACATGGGCGATCTCCTTATTGATAGCATTGATTGCCTCTTTAGTATAGCTTATTTCACTTGCCGCCGGACGAAGTCTCTGCAACTGCTCTTAATTGCGGTATGATAGACATAACCTTAATTTTTAATGAAGGCAGGAAAATATGATGCGTAGTTCTACTTCCTCAGATCGGCAAGCTGGATTTTCTCATGCGGCGGCAGTTATGGTAATTGTGTTGGTTTTCGTGGGCGCCAGCGGTGCGTATGTGTTTACGCATCATAAAAAGTCGCAAGTAAATAATAACGATAGCAAAACAACAGCATCGCTCCCCAGTAATCTTTCTACGGTAAAGAGCCTGGATGACGTCGTGCAGCTTGCTGCTCAGCAGGAACCTGCAGCCGCGCCTACGGCAGCCGAAGTCGGCCAGGAAGACGGTACGACTGTTTTCCGCCTATCACTTTCTAATCATAAGAAGTTGACGTTTAATGCGCTCACGGGCGCGCTTATTTCGAGCGCAGCCGACGACGAAAATGAGGATAACCCGTTGCCAGCCAAGATCCCGGCCGGAATCATCACCGTCACGCAAGCCCGCGATGCGGCGCTGGCGGCACACCAAGGCACAGTACAATCTATTAAGATTGACGACGAAGAAGGCGTGGTGACGTACAGTGTGCGCTTTACCGATGGTACGCGGGTTGCCGTAAATGCGCAGACCGGCACGGTGGTGCGCACCCAGACTAATAACCGGAGCAGCTCTTCTAGTACGACGGGCGGCTCGGGGAGCGAATCGGGTACGAAGTCGAGCACGACTAGCGAAAGCGGAACAGAAACGCACGGCGGGACGACTAGCTCGGGGAGCGGTACGACGGAATCCGGTTCGGCCAGCGGGTCTGGGTCGGAAACTGAAGACCAAAACGGGAGCGGGTCGAACTCGAACTCCGGTTCAGGCTCGGGCGGCTCGGGGAGCGGCGATAACGAATCTGGCTCCGGCGGCCACCACTAGACCGACTATTTATGATACGGCTGGCCGGCGGAAATGGTGCTGGCGCGGTAGAGCGCCTCGAGCAGTATGACCATGGCGAGGTCGTGGGGAAAGGTGAGCTTGGAGAGGCTCCACTGGGAGTCGGCTTCGCTGATGACCGCGGACGGCAGCCCTTCTGGCCCGCCCACCAGCAGGCACACTTCCCGGCCCTCCAGCGCACGCTTTTCTAAAAATTGGGCGAGCTGCGGGCTCGCCAGTTGCTCGCCGCCGATAACCAGCGCAATTTTGTAGGCGCTTCCTGCCATCTGCAGCAAGTACGCTGGGTCGTAGGCGTGTTTATCGGCAACGTGCGTTACCCGCACCTGGTGATAGTGTTTGAGCCGGGACAGATATTCGTCCCAACCGGCCCGGGCGTACGCGAGCTTGGGCTCGCCCACGGTTACAATATGCAGTTTCATACCTCTATGATGGCGATGTTATGCTCAACACGCAAGCGTGGCATCGGCTGGCTGCGAAAAAAGTCGGCCACTGCGCGCTCGACGCCCGGCAGTTCCGGTCGTTTATAGTCGTCGATGAGCACTGCTCCGCCCGGTTGCAACCGCGGCCATACCAGTTTGAGCGAGGTCAAAATCGAGTGGTAAAAGTCGCCGTCCAAGAACGCGAACGCAATGCGGTCGGGCACATCCGCCGGGGTGAGGTCCTCGAACCAGCCTTTGTGAATAACGGGCGGCGCGAGGTTGGCTGCGCGGAATTGCTGCAACAGCTCTTTTTTGTTGACGCTGAGCTTGCCGGCGGTAAAATCTGCGCCGGCGGCGCTGGCGTCCTGGCTGCTTTTGGGCGGTAGACCCGCGAACGAATCGTACACATGCAATACTTTTTGGCTGCCGAGCAGCCGGCGGATGAAGAGGCTGGTGGTACCCACGTAGCAGCCGAACTCCACGACGTCGCCGGGTACGTTGTGCCGCAGGATGCGCGCCAGCTCGCGCCACACCACGCCTACATCTTCCTTAGAGACTTGGTCCGACACGAGCTGTTGGCCGTTGAATTGGTATGCCGGCGTGTTCGGTACGCGGTGGTTTGGGTAGGCGTCGGAGTTGTTCATATTGATGTAATTCTATAATTATTGTATCATAAGTTAATTATGAAATCTTTTGATATAGCAGGCGCACAAGCTGCGCTTAAGGCTTACCAGGAAATGGCAGCCGGCCTTATGGCATATACAAACGATCATGTTGCTGCCGAAGTTGCACTGCAGGATGCAAACCAGAAACGGCTCAGTGCTCTGGCTAACCTGGCATTGGTCCGTTCGGTCGTAGGAGCTCTCCCCCGCGCTGATGAAGAGTCAGT
>DATGEW010000061.1:0-5720 GCA_035309745.1 Saccharimonadales bacterium (SeqCode) | reverse complement strand
AAGACCGGCCTTACCGAGAGCCAGCAGCGCCGTTTAGCCACGGCCATCAAGCGGGCGCGCCACATTGCGCTGTTGCCGTTTGTAGCCAACAACTAGCAACTAGGGAGCGCACTCGTGGCAAAGGTTAAGGTGGTCGGCGCAGCGTTGTGGACACCGGAAGGCAAACTGGTGATGCAGCGCCGTGGACCAGATCAGCGCAATCCGGGCATGCTTGGATTGTATGGCGTACGGGTCGAACCTCGCGAAGCGGCTGAAACCGCCTTACGGCGTGAGTTACGCGAAGAAATGTTGTGGCGAAAGGGCCGCGAACCGGCATATTTGCGGGCAAGGAGGATTGGAACGTTTGCACTGAAGTGCGACCCCGATCCCACCATCACGATCGATTACACATTATTCTCGGTCGGCGTTCCTTCCGAACCAGACTTTCTGGATCTAGAAGGCGCAGGCTCGGAGCTGCATTCGTGGTGCGGGGTACTCGACCGCACCGATCTTACCCCGGCGGCCGGCCTCGTCCTCACCCAAGCTAAAGCAGAATTTGATAGGATATAATCATGGCATTAAGCATTACAGATCTCAAAAAAGGTACGATTTTTGCGCTGGACGGCGTGCCCTACCGCGTGGTGGAGTATAGCCAAAAGGTGATGGGCCGCGGCGGTTCGATTGTAAACGTGCGCATCAAGAGCCTCATCGACGGCAAGGTTTTAGAGAAAACA
Organism: Saccharimonadales bacterium (SeqCode); assembly: GCA_035309745.1. Classification (GTDB taxonomy): domain Bacteria; phylum Patescibacteriota; class Saccharimonadia; order Saccharimonadales; family UBA4665; genus PMNU01. The sequence continues at coordinate 5,007 of DATGEW010000061.1, read as the reverse complement.
TTTAAGGGGAACGAACAGCTCGACACCGCCGATGTCTCCAACAAAAATGTGCAGTACTTGTACAACGACGGCAGCACGTTCTATTTTATGAACGAAGACACCTTTGAGCAGTTCGAAGTGCCGGCCGACCTCGTAGGCGACGGCGCCGGTTACATGAAGGAAGGCGACCGGCTGCAGCTGCAGTTTTTTAACGACCGGCCCATCAATGTCGAGTTGCCTAAAAACGTGCCACTCAAAGTCACCTACGCCGAAAACGTGGTGAAGGGTGACACCGCCAACGCCGTTACCAAGGATGCCACGCTCGAAACCGGCATTACCATCCGCGTACCAGCGTTTGTAAAAACCGGCGATCTTATTTCGGTAGACACCGCCACCGGCGCGTACCGCGAGCGCGTGAAGGAGTAGATATGGAGTCGAGCCGGCCATCTGACGGTGCTTCGCACGGAGGACTGCGGTGAGTAAACAGCGGCTCGACCGGACTGTGGTGGCTCGCGGTTTGGTGCCCACGCGGAGCCAGGCCGAGAGCTGGATTCGGCTCGGCCAAATCCTGGTAGACGGCCGCGCTGAGACAAAACCCGGTTTTTTGGTAGCCGACGATGCGCGTCTGGAGCTTCGCGCAACAGAGCAGTACGTCAGCCGCGCGGGGCTGAAGCTAGCCTCGGTTGCCCGGGCGCTCAAACTCGATTTCACGAACAAAGTGCTGCTCGATGTTGGCAGCAGCACGGGCGGCTTCACCGATTACGCCTTGCAGCATGGCGCTCGTAAAGTTATCGCCATCGATGTTGGCACCGACCAACTCCATCCCCGTTTGCGCGCTGACCCGCGCATTGAACTGCACGAGCAAACCGATATCCGGGACGTCCGTACACTTTCGGCCGTGCCGGATATCGTCGTGATCGATGTTTCTTTTATTAGTTTGCGGGACATTTTACCGCACGTCGTTGCCTTGGCCGGCACGCACACCAGCATTGTCGCTATGGTCAAACCGCAGTTTGAAGCGCAGGCCAGTAATCTCAAACATAAAGGCGTTATTAAAAACGACCGCCTGCGCCGCGATATCTTAAAAAATTTTGAAGATTGGGCCCGCCAGTACGTGGTGGTTCTCGATAAAGCAGATAGCGAAATCGCCGGCAGCAAAGGCAACGTTGAGCGCTTTTACAGCTTAAAAAAGTTATAAGGTACGAAAAAGTATGAGCGAGGCACTTGGCCAAACAGGAACAGATTTTATGCAACTCCGCCCCGCGGCCGAATACTGGATTGGAGAGCTCACCGAACATCCATCAGCAACATGGGTTCAGCCATCGGGGGAGGTATGGACAATCGGTTTTGTTGGTGCAGAAGTGCTCGACACATCTACCGGGGAGATCCGCTATTTGGCGGTATCGTCCCGCACTGGCGTTTGGCCGGATGGTGAGCCAATACGCCAGTATGGCATTCGCGAACTGCGCGCTGGTCCGTTTGTAACGTGGCACGCCGACGCCGAAGGGCTGGCGGAGATTGGCTTTTTTAGCCAGAATCGGGCGCGGCGCCGTCCGCCAGATTTTCCGGCTGCCGTTTCTTTGGCACGCCTGGTGAGGGATGCGCTCCCCATTTCTTTAAACGAGGCAGAATCATTGCTGCCGCCTCGCCGTTCCGACCGCCTCAAGCAGTATCTTTTAGAGATGTGTTTGCATCTGGGCGCCCCGTATCTTCCTTGAGTACATAAGCATTACGGTGGTACACTCCAAGTATGTATTTCAAAAGCCGGGTGGATGCCGGCCAAAAATTGGCCGAGCAAATCGTCCAACGCTTTCAAGGCAAAAACTGCGCGGTGGTGGGCCTGAGCGACGGGGGCGTAATGGTGGGCGCCCAGATTGCGATGCGCCTGCGCTGTGTGCTCACCATGCTCATGAGCGAGGCGATCAACCTGCCGCGCGAAGAACAGGCGATTGCCGGCATCGGCCAGGATGGTTCGTTTAGCTACAACGCGGCGTACAGCCCGGGCGAGCTCGAAGATATGCTCAGCGAGTATCACGGCTATATCGAGGAAGAGAAGATGCATAAAATTCAGGATATGCACCGTTTGGTCGGCCGCGCCGGCCTTATCCGCCGCGATCTTTTAAAAGATCACAATGTTATTTTAGTGTCCGATGGTCTCAGCAGCGGCTTTTCGTTGGATGTTGCCGCCGAATTTTTGAAGCCGATTCACGTGGCCCGGCTCATCGTAGCCACGCCGCTTGCCAGTGTCCAGGCTGTCGACCGCATGCACATATTGGCCGACGAGATTTTTTGTTTGAGCGTGGTCGAAGATTACATCTCGACCGACCATTATTACGACGCGCGCGATGTGCCCTCACACGATCTGGTAGTGAAAACTATCGAGCAAATTATTACGCACTGGCAGCAGTAGCGCCCAAGGTAGCGCCCGGCCGAACCGGGATCAGCCCAGAAAATCGTGCATTACCTGCAGATCTTTCAGCGTGATCGTCGATTGGCTGTATGCCAAAATACCCCGCCGCTCCAGGGCGCTTAGCTCGCGGCCGACCGACTCGCGTGTGGTGCTAATGGAGCTGGCGATGTCCTGGTGGCGCAGCGGGATGCGCAGCACAACGCCGTCCGGTGTCTTTTCGCCAAAACGCCGGGCCATGCTCAAAAGGAACGAGACGAGCCGCTCGCGCACGGTGCGGTACTCGAGGTTTAAAATCCGTTCGCTGTGCAGCCGGTACATATCGGTGACCATTTCCAGTAACGGCAGCGCTGCCTGCGGATTCTCACGCAAGAAGTCGGTGAATTGGGTGCGGCTGATCTGCAGCAGCGTCGTTTTCGCCAAGGCCGCGTAAATGATGTGCCGGTCATCGCCCGTTATTGCCCAAGTGAGGCCGATAATTTCACCGCTTTTGCGGATGATGAGCAGGTTTTCTTCGCCGTATTTGGTAATATCGTATGCTTTGACCAACCCGCTTAAGATATAAAAAACGCCCTGGGGCGAACCGCCCGGGCGGATAATAAACTCTCCTTTGTCGTACACTTGTCGCGTTCCCTGATGGAACAGATTGACGAGTGCCGCACGCTGACCGTCATCCGTCAACATATATGTATTATGGCATAGGATTCATTAACCAGCAAGAAAACAAACATGTGACGGACTTATCATATCGTGCGTGACGAAGATTGCCGCCCGCCACCGCCTGCCCGCGATATGCTTAGAGTGCCAACCATAATAAGTGGGGGCGAAGGAGGGAGTATGGTAACATTAGCTGCAATTGAGGCCCAGCTGAAAAAAGCTGGCTGTAATTTCCGCTGGTGGGGCAGGTCGGAAATACGGGAACTCGCCAATATACTGATGCCCGACGAAATCATTGCTGCTTGCGTCAATGGACGCTACGAAAACGGGTTTGCACTGCTGTGCGTCACGAATCACCGCCTGCTGCTGGTAGACCACAAGCCCATGTTCCTAAGCCTAGAAGATATCCGCTTCGACATGATAACCGAGATGGACTTTAACTCGCGCCTGCTCGATAGCACGGTCTTCATTATGACGCCCAACCGCAAACTGGTGTTTAGCAGCTGGAGTCAGCACCGCCTCCGGGCAATTATGAACTACACCCAACAGCGGGTGATGGAGGTGCGTCAGCATTACCTTATGCAACAGTTTGCTCCACAGCAAGCGCCGGATATGCGGGCCACCGCTCCCTTTGTGGGCGGGCTGGTTATGCAGGGCAATAGCACGGGCGGCGGAATGCGGACCCCGTTTAACCCTTACACGAACGGCCCAGTTATGATGCGCCGCCACCGCTACCCGAAATTTTACTGAGGCTACCTGGATACGTTAAAGCGGAATTCGACCACATCGTCTGGCTGCATCACGTAGGTTTTGCCCTCGGTGCGGAGCTTGCCCGCAGCCTTGGCGGCCTGCTCGCTGCCGGCGGCGATGAGATCGGGATAGCTCACGATTTCGGCGGCAATAAAGCCGCGTTCAAAATCGCCGTGAATGACGCCGGCGGCTTGCGGTGCAGTGGCACCCTTTTTTATCGTCCAGGCGCGGACCTCTTTTTCGCCTGCCGTCAGGTAGCTTTGCAGCCCGAGCACGTCGTACGCGGCGTGGATGAGCTGTATCAGGCCGGATTCATGCTGCCCGTAGCTTTCTAAAAGCTCGGCGGCGTCGGCTTCGTCCAATCCTTGCAGCTCGCTCTCCAGTTGCGCGCATACGAACAGCGCGCGGGCGGGCGCGACCAGGGCGCGGAGCGCATCCTTGCGCGCGTCGTCCTGCAAACCGTTTTCGTCCATGTTAAAGAGGTATATGACCGGCTTGGCGGTAAGCAAGTGCAGATCGGCAAGATGCGTTAGGTCGAGATCGGGCACGCTGCTGAGCGGCCGGTTGTCGTTTAGGAGCGCCTGCGCACGCTTGAGCGTTTCGAGCTCCGGCTTGAGCTTCGGGTTGGCTTTGGTCTCTTTTTCCAGCCGAGGCAGGCGTTTTTCCACGGTTTGCAAGTCGGCCAGCGCCAGCTCGGTGTTGATAACATCGATGTCTTTGCGTGGGTCGATGTCGTTATCGACGTGCACGACGTTAGGGTCGGCAAAGGCCCGCACCACCTGCACGATGGCGTTCGTAGCCCGGATGTGACTCAAAAATTGGTTGCCCAAACCCTCGCCATTCGACGCGCCAGCCACCAGCCCGGCAATGTCCACAAAAGTGACTGTAGCGGGTACGATCTTTTGGGTGTGGTACAGCTCGCCTAATTTTTGCAAGCGTTCATCCGGCACCGGCACAATACCGGTATTAGGCTCGATAGTAGCGAACGGATAATTCGCCGCCAGAATATTGCTGCCCGTCAGGGCATTGAACAGGGTAGACTTACCGACGTTGGGCAGGCCGACGATACCGATTTGCAGCGAACTCATGCGAGCCATTATAACAGAGGTAGTGGCGACGAACCAGAGAAGGCGGCGGACTTCTATCTATCTGACCGGCCCGCAGCATGCATGCGTACTGAATAATCGTTCGCCGCAAAGGGATCTGCAGCGTCC
>DATGEW010000060.1:0-7126 GCA_035309745.1 Saccharimonadales bacterium (SeqCode) | reverse complement strand
TATTTCGGCTGGACGATGTGGCCGGAGCCGCCAAAGTGCAGGGCAACGTCTTATGGTCGGGCTTTGTAAGAGATGTTTACCAGCGGGAACGATTGTATAACCGTCCTTACTATATAGTAGGCGGGCGCGAGGTGCCCTCTCCAGAAGGAAAATCACCGCGCCCCGTTCCTGCTCAGCTCTTACTAGCGCCTGCTGACCATAAGCCCGAGCAAGGATTGCTCGTAATGAACACCTGGGTCCCAGAAATACAAGCGCTTGAAGCGGCGATGGCTCATGAGAGCGTAGTTACTTGGTCACCCGAAGACATCCACAAGCACTTCGATCCAGAAACAGGAAAAATCAAAATTAGTGGGTCTCGTTTTAGCGCTACCTACGGGAGAAAGTATACGCGTTCACGTGCAAGGGAGCTCGAGAGCGGGCGGCGCTTGGGTGGTGCTATAGATAAGTCAAGATATGATTCAGGTTGGGTATGTCTGCAGGATGGGGTAGCTAAAATTCATAGCGAGCAGTCTGGCGGCTTGCCCGATGATGATTTGCGCGGGTTTGGGGTGATGGCTCGGTTGGTGCATCTCGCGACCGTGTTTGACAGAGCGGATGCCATGGAAACCGCTTTAGCATCTGCGGCGGAGCAGATACAGGGTTTGCCCGAAACATCGGTGCTCACTGCGTTCGTGACCGGCGCTAACGACTAAGCGTGTAGGCGGGCTCCCGGGATTTCACCCCATTCGCTGACGTAGCGCGGCGAGCGGATGTTATGCTTGGGCTGCCAACTTTTGCCGAGATCTTCGGCGGCGTAATAGAGCTTTCCCTTGCCGTGCCGGTTATTGATGTGGTCGAGCGCCTGCATGCGTGCTACGGTCCGATCGTGCTGCGTGGTGCTGATATGCCCGAGCAGGTCGGTTTGCAGTGCCCGGTCGGGCACGAGGTCGTACACGTACACGCCCAGCCGGTGGTAGGCTTGTGCCGGATTGAAGGCCTTGCCCAATTCGGCAACAAGCAGCGACAGAATCTGTCCGGTGTCGTTGGTGGGCTGCATGAGTTGCATCTCCCGCACCCAGCGCTGGTGCCCGGGTTTGTGGCGATTGGTATTCATAAAAAAGCCGATGCGCCGGGCGAGCAGCCCTTCCCGGCGCAGGCTGAACGCAGTGCTGGCACCAAGCGTAGCAATGGCCGACTCCAGCACGTGCGCTTCGTGCGTGTCCTCGCCGAAAGTGCGCGAGCGCAAGATACTTTTGGCCGGCTCGTGCGGTTTGGTGAGCGGGTAGCAGGCGATGCCATTCAGCTCGGCTACCATTTGCCGGCCGTGGATGCCCGTGAGCTGCTGGGCGCGCTGCGGCCGCAGCTGCGCCAGCGCCAGCGCCGTGCCCACGCCCTCGGCGCGCAGTTTGGGTGCCAGCTGGCGGCCAACGCCCCACACATCGCGGACGTTCACGCTGTTGAGGGCGTCGTGCAGCGTTTGCTCCTCTGCCCCGATAAAGCTCACCACCCCGCTGCCTGCTTCGTCACGTTTGGCGACTTCGGCGCCCAGCTTGGCGAGCGTTTTGCTGGGGGCGATGCCGATACTCACCGGCACGCCGATGTGCTTCAGCACGCTGGCGCGCACCGTCCTGCCCCACGCCTCGTAGTCTGCTATCGCCAGGCTGGAAAGGTCCAGAAATGATTCGTCCACCGAGTACACCTCGATGCGCGGCGTCACCGTGGTAAGCAGCGCCGTTATGCGTTTGGAAATGTCGCCGTACAGCTCAAAATTGGCCGAAAAGGTGACGACCGGCGTTTTCTTAAACACCTCCCGCCACTGAAACGCCGGGGCGCCCATCGGGATGCCAAGCTTTTTAGCTTCATTGCTGCGCGCCACCACGCAGCCGTCGTTGCTGCTGAGTACCACCACCGGCCGGCCATCCAACTCCGGCCGGAATAGCCGCTCACAACTCACAAAAAAATTATTGCAGTCGACGAGGGCAAACACCGTATTCATACCGACATTGTACCGTACGTGCTATGGGTTGCTTACCGTCGCATGCATCAAGTTTTGCGACGGCGGTAGAGCGTGTTCAAGAACATCCAGCATTTCGAGGGTTTGGAAAGTACTAGCGACTAACACGGGAGGTATTGTTGGGCGCACAAGGGGTTCACCGCATAGTTCCATAATCATGGGCGAAGCCATAGCGTATAGTCGGGCTGTAGCTGTGGGGCTACTAAGCGATACCTCAAGCGTGACGTGTGCTAGGTCGTATACAGGCCTGCTTGTGAGAGGAGGTCTGAGCTGTTCGTAGAGAAAAACGCTTCCAGAAGCTTCGGTACCTCCTGAATTCGGTAGAGGTAAGTCGGCAATGAGTGCCCGGGTGGGTAGCCGTACCCTTCCTCTGGAGGGACAATCCTCGAGTCTCTTATTTCGCCCCTGATTAAATAGACCATATGCACGCTCGCCGATTTCGCGTGCTAGTAGGCAGAGGTGCGCGTACGCCTCCCTGTCTAAGCGAGGAGAAACAGCGAGTTCTTCTGGTACGGGGTAGGTGGATTGCATATGGCGTAGCTGTACTGGTACTAACGGATTAGGGGTGGCGACCAAAGCTTTATGTGTCTCGTAGGCACCATACTGCCCTGGCATGGCCAGGCGAAGAGTCTCAGGAGAAGATACAGAAGACATGGTTATCTTTTTATCATATATTAGTGTGCTTGTATAGCAATGAGCGACTAACGGCTGCGGAATTGGTGGATGGTGGCGGTGATGACGCCCCATAGGCGGGCGTCTTTGGGCATGCGTTTGCGGCTGGAAATGGCGAACTCGCCTTCGCTGTCGTGCCACCACAGTACGATGTCGTTGCCCCGGGCGTCGAGCGCGCGGTCGACAATAGCAATGTCGCCATCGAACACGCCCGCCTGCTCCCAGTTGTTCCCCTGGACGCGGAACATGTAGGTGGCAACACTGTGGCGAATAAGCAACTGGTTAAGATCGAGCCGATGCAGCGTGGTATCTGCCGCCGGATTGGGAAAGCCGGTGTGGATACTTACACCGTCATCGCCTGCGGGCATCGCTTGCTCATCGCTCATCGTACATCTATTGTACGCTAGTGAGGCTGTGTCAACCGAGCAAGCCGGCTATGTGCAGGAAATTACGCAGTAACGCCAAGCCGGTCAGTGTATATACCTCCTCGATGCTGGCAAATTCGGTTCGCAGGCGCTCGTTATTGAGGGACTGCAGGTCGGCGTTATGGGCGAGCCACACCTCCAACATCTCACGCGTCAGTTCAAAGTGTGATTGGATGCCATAGGCATTGCGCCGGAATTTGACGATTTGATTTTTGCAGTCGCGCCCGGTAGCAAGTAATTGCATATTGCCAGCAAGCTCTACCATTTCGCCATGCAGCTGAAAGACCCGAAACTTATCTTGCAGGCCGACGAATAGCGGATCTTTTTTGCCGAGTGCAGTGAGTGCAAGGTCGGTAAGCGAAACACTGTATGGGCTTCCATCGGTGGCATGAAGTCCCACTTCCTTAATGCCCGGTACCACTGCTCCGCCCATAACTTTTGCCGCCACCTGTAGCCCCAAGCAAATGCCGAGGTACGGTATCCCCGCCTCGAACGCCTTAGCTACTTGGTTGCGCTCAGCCTGCATCTCGGGCGTATTATCGTTGGCACTATCTGGTCCGCCCATAACGATAAGCGCGGCATATTGTGTAGGATCAGGAAAAACATCGCCCAGCGAAAGGTCGATGATGTCGTACCCGATAGCCACTTCGTTGAGTAACCGTTGGAGCAATCCTGGCCCCTCATAACTGATGTTTTTGACAATGAGCACCTTGCCGTGCAAGGACGGTTGGGGTGTGATCGGGAAAAGTTCCGCCTCACGCCGCAGGGCCAGGTATATGGCAAGTAAGTGGCGCGTCAGTGGCTCTTTACGGTAGTTTTCCCAGGTCCAGTGGGGGTGAAATAATTTAGCCACCAATCGGTAGCGATCTTGTATTGGCATGCCGGCAAATTCGTCAATGCCAAAAAGGATGGGTGCGGTCTGTGCATCCTTGCCTTCCAGACGTTCCGAGATAATATGGCGCATGGTTTCGGCAAACGCCTGTATTTGTTTGGCTGGCGATGCACCCGCACCGGCGCGTTGCTGCACGGCCGGCAGAGCGATAAGCGGCGAATGCTCGAGGCGCGGCGCGGCGGTGATGCCGCTGCGGATGAGTTCGCGCAGAGCGTTGATACAGGGGAGGTCTTCAGCGGGTATGGAAAGTGCGTTCATGTTTGCAACTATATCGTTAGTTTGTTGGCGGGAGCAATGTATTTAATAAAAAATTCGTGTCATTAGGCGTCGCCCATGGTATGTTGTCTCCTTATGTGCTGAGCATACAGGGTGCGTGGGGCTGGCAATAGCACGGCGACGGATTCCGACGGATCTCGACGTTCTTGGATTTTAAAGGTTTGCTATACTGACCGCATGACACCACTCGTATCATTTGTAATGCCTACCTACAACCGTGCGAGCAGTATCTCAGGCGCCATACAAAGCATCCGCGCGCAAACCGAACCGGATTGGGAGCTTATAGTAGTTGACGACGCCTCATCCGATAATACTGCAGAGGTTATCAAGGGAATGCACGATAGTCGAATCCGATGTATCCGTCAAACCTCTAACCATGGCCCTGGTGCGGCAAGAAATGTCGGTGTTGCCCATGCTAAGGCTCGATGGGTGTCTTATTTGGACAGCGACAACGAGCTGCTGCCGTCGTATGCGGAGACGATGCTGGGGTGGCTCGCAAAGAACCCGGCAGCGGTCTTTGCCCTGCCTCGGTCTAACCGTACCGAAGAGCTATGGCGGAACGGAGTGTTGATTAAAACCATTGACGATTCACACGACATCCCGTCCGACCTCACCCTAAAGGATATCTTTATGAAGAAGCTGAACGTCGATACGAATGGCTTTATGCATTTGCGTGAACTGTTTAACGACCCGGCGATCCGGTGGGATGAGACGCTCCGTCATGGTATGGAAGATTGGGATTTGGCGATGTTGATCGGCGAACGATACCCGAAAGGGTTTCTCTATGTTCCGGTCGTGCTGTACAACTATCATCAGCGCTATGGTGGAGACGGTATTGTATCGAATAGCACGTATCAGGATTGGGCCGATACCTTAGCCTACATATACCAGAAACATAAAGGCGATAAGCTCATGCACGGCCAGGATTGGTACCCACGAAAAGTTGAAAAATGGCGTCGGTTGCAGAAAGAATTTGAGGCAGGTAAGCTGCCGCCCTATTATCTGTATCGTTTCCAATAGGGGTCGGACTACTTGATGGTGTTTAAGAAATCGACCAGTTCGCGCGGGGTGATTTCGGCTTTTACCAGGTAGGCGTCGGCGCGGCTTTCGATGTCGGCGCGCGTTTCTTCGCGCTGCTCAAGGTTGGTGGTAATGACGATTTTGCTTTTAATGGCGGGTGCGCCCGGGCCGCGTAGACGGCGCAGCACCTCGATACCGGTAATGGTGGGAGTCATGAGGTCGAGCAAAATAATATCGAACTGCCCGGTCCTGGCCAGGTCGTAGCCGCGCTGGCCATCGACCTCTACCGTTACCTGATAGCCGGCGCGCGTCAGCGAGCGGACGTACAGTTCGCTAATAAAGTGTTCGTCTTCGACGATGAGTACTTTGCGGCCGCTTGGCCCGGCTTCGGGCGGAGTCTGATCCATATTTACCTGCTATATAATGAGTGGTTTTTAATCCAGCCGTGGACGCCACGGCTGATGTCGTTATTATCGCCATTTTTCTGCTCGTCGGCAAGTTTGGCATACGGCAGCACGGTAAAACCGAACACGCTGCCCTCACCTTCCTTACTGCGCACCCAAATGTGGCCGCCGTGTGCTTCCACAATCGCTTTGGAAAGGTACAGCCCCAGCCCCGTGCCGCCGACCTGGTTGCGGCTGCGGTGCGAGCGGTAGAATTTTTCGAACAAATTGGGCAAAATGCTGGCCGGAATGCCCGCGCCTTGGTCGGTCACCGTGGTTTCCACCTGCCCTTCGCTGTTGAGCGCACTTTTTACGACGATCTTTTTGCCTTTGTTGGGTGGCGTGTATTTGATGGCGTTGTCGATGAGGTTGCTAATCACTTCGTAAATGCTGACGCGGTCAACACCGACGGTAGGTAAGCCGGGTGCTACCTCGGCGGCGACTTCCACGCCTTGCAGGCGGGCGCGCAGGCTTAAATCGTGCACCGCAGTCTGGACAATCTCCGGCCAGCTGTCTTCGTGCAGTTTGAGCGTGAGCTGGTCGTCCTCTACCCGTGCGACATTGAGCATATTGTTAATGAAGGCCGACAGGCTTTGTGCCGAGGCCTGCATTTTGTGGATGAAATCGGTGGTTTCGGGGTCGAGCTTGCCCTGTAAATCTTCTTCCAGCGCCTCAATGTAGCCGCGCAGCAGCGTAATGGGCGTGCGCAGTTCGTGCACGGCCAGGGCCACAAAACTGAGTGCCTGGTCGTCCTGGCTATAGCTAAGAGTGTGGTCAAACAACACCAGCAGCGTTTCGAAACCGTCGGGGTTGTTTTTGTTGTAGTAGGCGGCGAGGTCGAACTGCCGCGTGCTGTCATCCGCCGGAATGTGCAAACGCACGCGCTCCCAGCTTTTCGTGGCCGAAACATCGGTGGCTTTGGTATGCTCCAGCCAGCGGTCGAACGTTTCGCTGCTGCCAAAGGACATGTCCAGCACCGAGTACACATTTTGGCCGGTTATTTCGGCGTTGGTGCGCTTTATGTAATCGCACATCGCCCGGTTGGCAAATACGACCGTCTGATTTTTATCCAGCACCATGAACGGCAGCGGCAGGCTGCCGGCAATAAAATTGGTTTTGAGGTCGCTCTGTTTCTTTTTGGCGACGGCTTCAACATCGTCTACCACGCTGGCCATCTGGTAGATATGGCCGACGAGGTTGGCAACCATTTCGCGGCCTACGCCGGCCCGCTTAATGTCTGGTGCCGGCACGTTGGCGTTGTCCGGCGCAATGTGCAAAATGGCCTGCCAGATGAGTTTGGTCGGCTGCGTCAGTACGCGCGTGCTCAGCCAGGGCAAAATGGTGAGGTTCGCCAGCGAGATGACCAAAAGCGTGAGGAACAGTTCATCGGCGCTCCATTTAAATA